>CACWVH010000043.1 GCA_902764235.1 uncultured Ruminococcus sp. | reverse complement strand
TGATATTGCAGTAAGTATTTATGTCTGTTTTTAGAATTCCATTTTGTACTCATAAGATTATTATATCACAAAGCTACGCTTTAGGCAACCGCAATCCCACCGTCTAAAGCCGGTGGGATTGCGGTTGCCATTTTTTCAACCAGTGGTTCGTGTAAAGATAGTTCTGGAACTTTACGTGGGACTTTTACGTGAGACTTTTAAAGAATAAATGGTTTTCAGCAGTTCAGGCTCAAAAAGTCTGGCAGTGCACGGGAAAAACTTTATCAGGCTGACTAAGCCGTGAATCAAGGGTCCAGCACCCCAAGGGCACTTCCTCCGGGCGCGTCACGCTGGCGGCGGCCACGGAAATCAATTTTTAAAATCTTCTCATGGGGGCGACCGGAAAGCCCCCGCATTTCGCTTCAAATTTAAGTAAAATGTAAGAAAAAAGGTTAAATAATATTTCTTTTTAAGAAAATTGATTTCCGTGGGCGGCGGCTTGGCGGTATTGACACATTCAGAAGTGTATGATAAAATTATTATTAACAACTTGTTTTGTTTATGCGACAACCGATATCAAAGGAGTACAAAATGGATAATTATACAAACCCGGATTCTGAAATGAACAGGCAAAATATCAGACAATGCAGAAAAATATATACTATTATTGCATTTACCCTTACCGCTTCTTATCTTGTGACCTATGGTATTGTGTATCTTATCAGTTATCTGATAGCTCCGGTTCTGCAAAACGGCAGCCTCGGTCTTCCTGCTTCAACGATCACCGCTATTCTTAACTACTGGCCGATGTATGTGATCTGCTTTCCGTTAATTCTTCTGGTTCTTTCAAGACTGAAAAAATCATCGCCGGAGATAAACCGTCTTGGTGCAAAAAGCTTTATCAAATATTTTTCAGTCTGCTTTCCCATCCTTCTTGTGGGAAGTATCATCGGAAATGTTCTTTCTATGCTGCTTTCAAACGGACAGTCTCAGAATGATCTGACAGGTCTTCTGAGCGCTATCGACCCTGTTGTAATAATCACTACAACCATTCTTGCCCCGGTTTTTGAAGAGCTTGTTTTCAGGAAGGCCATTATTGACCGCACAAAACAGTACGGTGAATTTACAGCCGTGTTTTTTTCGGCTCTTTGCTTCGGTCTTTTTCACATGAACTTCTTTCAGTTTTTCTATTCCTTCGGAATTGGTCTGCTTTTCGGTTATGTTTATATACGCACCGGTAAAATACGCTATACGATCATTATGCATTTTATAGTAAATTCACTCAGCTCCATCGTCGTACCTTTCCTTCTTGCAAAATCAGATTATTATAATTTTATGGAAATGCTTCAGCAGGAAAATATTGAAGGAATTCTTTCTTCCGGCACGCTGATCTGGGTTCTGATCTATATGATGTATTCATCGCTGTATTTTGCTGCGATCTGCTTTGGTGTGGTAATGTTCTGTACCAACATCAAAAAAATCAGATTCAATTCTCAGGAGGGCGAACTAAAAAAATCAACAGGAATGAAGGCTGCCCTTCTTAACATCGGTACAATAGTATACTTTTTACTGTCAGCTGTATTTTTCACACTTTATCTTTTCAAGGAAAGTCTCTTTCAATAAAAGGCAGCTATTTTCCGAAAAAAGTAATTTACAGTTTCATATATTTCACTGTATTCAGGGAAACTGTTATAATACAGATCCTCAGCCGCCGATAGCACTGCTGCTGTGAGATCATATCTGAAAGGAGTGTATAAAATGAGCAGAAAAAATTTTGGCGCAAAGCCTTATCTCTATCCTCAGCCGGTAATAATCATTGGTACATACGATGAAAACGGCAGAGCTAATGCAATGAATGCCGCATGGGGCGGAATCGTCGGTTCTGACCAGATCATTATTGATCTGGGAACGCACAAGACTACCGAAAATATGAAAAAGACAAATGCATTTACAGTAAATATCGCTGACGCTGAGCATGTTGTGGAATGTGACTATGTCGGAGTTGAATCAGGCTCCAAGGTTGAAAACAAAATGGAAAAGGCCGGATTTACTGTTACAAAAAGCGAATTTGTCAATGCCCCGATTATAAACGAGCTTCCGATAGCTCTTGAATGTGAGCTTACAGAGGTAATTAACGGAAGTCTTTACCTCGGCAGAATCAAAAATGTCAGCATAGATGAAAAAATAATTGCTGATAACGGCAAAATTGATTTTTCTGTATTTGCACCGATCACCTATGATCCGATCGATCACGGCTACTACAAGTTAGGAGAAAAGGTCGGAGATGCTTTCAAGGATGGTCTGAAGCTTAAATAATCAGACAATGAGCTTTTAACAGATTGGTCAGAGATCATTCTTTCATCTGAGGATATAAAAAAGGAGTAAACAACATGAGATTAAAGAGCAATTTCGTAACTCAGGATGTCGGAGATACACAGGTTATGGTTTCAACAGGCAGTACCGATTTCAACGGTATGGTCAGAAGCAACAAGACAGCTGCGTTTATTATCAACTGTCTTAAAAATGATACTACAAGAGATGAGATAATTAGCAGGATGCTTGAAAAGTACGATGCTTCCGAGGAAGTTATCAGCAATGATGTTGACAAGGTGCTTGAGTCCCTTCGCAAAATAGGCGCAATAGAGGAATAATGAACATGAAGCATCTGACCTTTGAGCAGATCCTGGATCGTGACGGCAGTCTGGTATACAAAACAAGAGGGATCAGTATGCTCCCTTTGCTCCGGCAGGACCGTGATCTTGTGGTTATCAAAAAAAAGACTGATGAGCCTCTGAAACGCTTTGATGTTGCGCTATACAAAAGAGACGAAAAATATGTCCTTCACAGAGTGATTCATGTGAAGGACGGAAGATATGATATCAGAGGTGACAATACATTCAGAATTGAGGATGTTCCCGAAGAAGCTGTTCTTGGCGTGCTCACGGAGATAAACCGTAACGGCAAAACAATAAAAGCTGACAATCCTTCATATATGAGATATGTCCGTTTCTGGAATTCGATCTACCCGCTGAGATCAGTATATCACAGATGCCGGACAAGCCTTGGCAGGCTGAAAAGGAAAACATTCAGGAAAGCCTGATATCTGCTGCTGAAGTCACAGATACCTTGAATTTCTTTCTTAAAATTTATTTTAAAGTTTAAACCCCCGGCAAGCCAGACGAGGGGCTCTGAATGGACTGAAAAAGATATATTTTGTAAATTACAGTTGGATTTGAATTCAATCATTTTTATTAAGCTTTGGCGGCTTGCCGGCAAAGCTAACCACTATTATTAATTTTTCAGTCTTCAGTTTTCAGTATTCATTTAGAAAAAATCCTGCCACTTTCGTGTCAGGATTTTCGTTTCTGGGGGAGGGCGGATTCGAACCACCGAAGCCGAAGCAACAGATTTACAGTCTGCCCCATTTGACCGCTCTGGAACTCCCCCAAATATAAAGCCTACCCGGCATGCTGCCGGTCCCGATTTTTGCTGCATTTTCGCATTATGCCAAAAAACAGATTTTCGTCCGCGCGGACACTTTCAAGTAGGCTTGTTTTTTAAGAGCTGGTGGACAGACTCGAACTCCCGACCTGCTGATTACAAATCAGCTGCTCTACCAACTGAGCTACACCAGCTTATTAGCTTTGCATCATCTGACGACTTGTATATAATACCATACTTTCACTGTTTTGTCAATACTTTTTTCAAAACTTAGCAAACTTTTTCAAAACTTAGCAAACTTTTTCAAAACTTAGCAAACTTTTTCCATCGCCTTTCATAATTGCCCGGTAAAATAGCCATCCTTTATCAGCTCACAGATAACAAGTGCTTCACGCTTTATCATTATTTCATCTGCATCATAATGCTCACCCTCGTTATTTACTCTGACTGCATCCTCCGGAAGAACATATTCAAGAGTAAAGCCTTCCTCTGCTTCATAATCGTCAAGCTCCTGTCCGACTATCCTGTCAGAGCGCACTTCACAGAAATAATAGTAATTATCCTGTATGAATACATCCTCAATATCGCCCTTCTCGATGCGGTGAACATAGCCGTATTCCTTTATGCTTTCTCTGACAGCTTCAAGCCCGGTCTCCTCTCTCACCTCTCTGACAATGGCGGAGATGTGATCTTCATTTTCTTCTATCCCTCCGCCGGGAAATTTATAATAATCATATTTCAGACTATGCACCATTGCAAGCCTGCCGTCCTTTACAATAACAGCCCTTACAGACGGTCTTATGAATTTTGTTCCGTTCAGATCATAATTTTTCAGATCAATTTCAAACAGCAGTTTCATATTCTGCCTCCGTTATCTATGTACTGTTCTTTTTTCAGTCACTACCGATCTTTCCTGCTGAGTCTGCTTTGCGCCCCAGTTCATTGTTCCGCTTATCACATTGCAGTCTGACGCATCTCTTCCGCAGGAAACCCGTATATATTCATCATTGACAAGCTTTCTGTTGGTCGGGTCAAACCCATACCAGTAGCCACGGCACAAAACCTCTACCCATGCATGGGAAGCACCCTCACCCATGAGCATTCCTGCCGTATAGCGTGCCGTGATGCCCCTCATCCGCAGAAGGGAAAGCATTATATGTGCATAGTCCTGACATACTCCTCCGCCTGAGCAAAGTGCCTGCTCAGCGCTGTCGCCTGTCATGGTAAGAACAGAATCATAGCTCAGTGTGTCATAGAGCTTTCCTGTAAGAAACAGAGCTGCATCATATGCGCTTTCAGCACGGTCAAGCTCAAGCATATTATACAGCTGCAAAAGCCTTTCTCCCGGACGTGTGATATCCGTCTGGCTGATATAATATGAGTATTTTGACGGGTCATTGGTATATTCTTCAAAAATATCTATACCTGTGATAACGCTGCCGCTTACAGAAACATCAAATCTTGCGTGCTGCTGATTGATATAGCCGCTTATTGTTTCATTTCCGAAGCTGTCGGGAAATTCATCGTATTTATGACAGTTGGCTATGAAAACCTCTCTTTTCTCCACCTTCTGTCTTACTGTATCAAGCGGAAGAAAGCGGAAAACAAAGCGGTGATCGGTTATCGGACAGCTGTAAAAAGCTGAAAGCTTATAGTCATAATACAGTCTTTTGATAACAATCACCTCTTTTCACATTCCGGAAGGGTTTCGCACTCTGCAGAGCGAGACCAGAGGCTCTGGTCTCGCCTGCCGGCTCGGTCGGTGCTGCTGCTTTGCAGCGGTGTCCACCGGACACCCGCACCCCATGAGTCCCGCAGCCTTTGAAAAGGCTGGCGAAACTTTATTTTTTATCATTTAATTTATTTCAAAATAAAATCAACTGTTCCAAGAGCAACATTCGCTGCGCTTACCTCAATAGTTACCTCATCACCTATGCAATAGCTGCTGCCGCTGCGTGAATCCGTTATAGTAGTTTTTCCGTCAAAAATATAATCGGTACCTTCAACAGAAAGCAGATCGACAAAGCCCTCTATACCGTTTGGTATCATTACGAAAATCCCCTTATTTGTAACGCCTGATACAACTCCCTGATATATCTCTCCAAGGTGCGCTCTCATATATTCCGCAGCATAGCATTTTTCCGTATCACGCTCTGCCCTGACAGCCCTTATTTCATAATCAGATGAAAGCTTTGCTGATTCTGCTGCAAATTCCTCGTAGCGTGTTTTTATTTTTTCTATCGGAACACCGCTTACAAGATCGCCGAGTATTCTATGGATCGAAGTATCGGGATAGCGTCTTATCGGGGATGTGAAATGGCAGTAGTCCTCAAGTGATAGTCCGAAATGTCCGAGAGGTCTCGGGTCATATCTTGCCTTCGCCATGGTTCTCAGCACCTGAGTGGATATCAGTGCGGCATATTTTGTATCCTTTGCTTTTTCGATAAGAGCCGACAGGTCTGTCTGTCTGACGCCCTCTTTGATCCTCCTTGTCTGGAAGCCGCAGGCAGCCGCAAGCTCTGAAAGGGCGGCAAGCTTCTGCTCGTCAGGCGCTTCATGCACACGATATACAAATGGTATCCCCACGCTTTTTGCATACACTGCGGCAGCGCCGTTTGCCATTATCATAAACTGCTCGATAAGCTCCTCTGCCTCTCCTCTTTCACGCTCGGATACTCCTATACAGACTCCCTGCTCGTCAAGCACAAAGCGAAGCTCTGTTGTTTCAATGCCAAGCTCTCCGCGGCGCCTTGCCTTTGCCTTGAGGATATCCGCCAGCTCTCTTGCGACAAAAATACTGTCATAGACCGGAGCATATTTTTCCCTCAGCTGTTTATCAGCACTGCCGTCAAGTATGGCATTGACCTCGCTGTAAACACCTCTTACCTTTGACACGATCACGCTCTTTTCAAAGCGGTAATCAACAAGCTCCGCCTTTTCATTGAGCTTCATTATACACGAAAATGTCAGCTTTCTTGTTCCTGCATTCAGTGAACAGCAGCCGTTTGATATCTCTACCGGCAGCATCGGGATAACACGGTCGGCAAAATATACGGACGTACCCCTGAGTCTTGCTTCCTCGTCAAGCCTGCTGCCTTTTGTAACGTAATGTGATACGTCTGCTATATGAACGCCAAGCTCCCAGCCGTTTTCAAGTTTTTTTACGGATATCGCATCGTCAAGATCCTTTGCGTCTGCTCCGTCAATTGTGAAGATCGCTTCTTCTGTCAGGTCAAGTCTTTTGTCAAGCTCTTCCTGCGTTATTGGCTGAGCAGCCTTCATAGCTGCCTCGTGCTTTACAGGCACAGGGAATTTCACAGGTATTCCATAGCCGTCAATAATGGCATCTGCGCACACCCTTGCACTGTCTCCCCTGCCGTATATTTTGATTATCCTTGCATATACACGTTTGTCCTTCGGGTCATAGAATACTGCAGCCTTGACCTTATCGCCTGCCTTGCTTTTCAGCTCTCCGCCCTTTACAATGCGAAGATGGCAGGAATACATATTATCAGGCATGATATATGCTTTTCCGGCTCTGCCGTCAGGTCTTTCGATCGTTCCGGTTATGACCCTTGTGCCCTTTTCAAGTATCTTGTCAACCTCTCCTGAAAAGCCCTTTGCTCCGGCTGTGATCTTCTTGAGCATCACCCTGTCTCCGGGCATTGCTCCTCTGAGGTGCTTTTCATGTATGAAAATATCCTCCATATCCTCACGCTCCGGTGACGCAAAGGAAAAGCCTCTTGCCTGACGGACGATCGTTGCTGCAAGGCAGCCCATGTTTTCAGGCAGACCTACTTTTTTTCTGTCAAGTATGATCTCGCCTCTTTTTTCAAGATATGAGACTGCATTATTGAATTCCTCTATTTCAAGCACTCCGCTGAAGATCAGCAGGTCACGGCGTTCTATCGGTCCGTTCTGCTCCCTGAGCGCCTGAAGTATCATTTCATTTACTTCCTTATTCATTGTGTCTCCTTTACTTAGATCATTTTTGCCGATTGTAAAAGTCAAAAAATCCTTTGTTTATGCGAATAATCAAATTTGTAATTTACAATTTTTTCGCAGACGGCGCAGAAAATAACTACTTATACCTGAATCCGTGAAATTGAATCAAATCGTTTTTTAAACCTTACGGGTTTTTATTTCAGCCAGGCGGCAGGCGTGCGCAGCACGCCTGCCGCCGTCCCCTGAAGTCGCCCCCTTCCCTCTGGGAAGGGGGACGGGGGATGGGCGGGAGAAGCTGCACCTTATGGGTGAACAATTTAAAAATCTGAAATGCAAAAAATTGCATTATCTCAGGGTTTTTCAGAACAATCATTACTGAGTTTCACGGATTCAGGTTATATCTTAGGGGGAAAAAACACTCACCAATTTACAATCGGCTATCAAGGATCTTCAGGTTTATAGTGAGTTATCCGTCACTCTGTCATAAAGAGGATTCCGAGAGTTCCCGGTCCGCAGTGAGATGAGATCGTACAGCTTGCTCTTGTTATGAATATCTCACTGAACAGCTTTTTCGAGCTGAGATAATCATATACTACCTTTACGTGTTCATCACCGATGCCTGCATGAGTAATGAATATCTTGTCAGTTCTGATATTTTCATATGCCGCAAGCTGCTCGTCAACATATTGCAGAAGAACATTGTCAAGCTTGCCCCTGTATTTTTTTCCGACGGTCATTGATCCGTCCTTATTATTCACAAAGATCGAGGGCTTTATTCTGAGCAGATTTGCGCCAAAGGCAGCAAGTGCCGAGCAGCGTCCGCCAGCACGAAGATAATCAAGCTTGTCAATAACAAAGCTTGCATGAACCTTTTCTGTCATTTCCCTGAGCTTTTCCGCAACGGTTTTTGCGTCCGCTCCCTGTCCGATAAGCTTCCCTGCCTCTATAACAAGATGTCCCGAGCCGGTGGACAGGTTGCATGAATCTATTGCATAGACATTTCCAAGCTCCGCAGCGGCAGCGAGGGCGTTCTGATACGTCGATGAAAGCGCTGAGCCAAGATTGATATGCACAACGCTGTTTCCTGCCTCAACAAACGGACGGAAAAATTCGACATATTCTCCGACATTGACTGCGGCTGTTTTCGGAAGGACTCCGGTAGCTTCAAAATTCTTATAGATATCGGCAGGCTGTATATTCACTCCATCCTCATAGTTTTTTTCTCCGAGAACGATATGAAGCGGAGTGTAGCCTGTAACATGATATCTCTCCGAAAGCTCTTTTGTAAGATCACAGGTGCTGTCTGCGGTAAGGATTACATTTCCCATTGTAAGTGCTCCTCTCTTTTTATATTAATAATTCAGCCTTGGCAATTTATTTTTTATATCTTTTCAGCTGTCTGATATCATTTCCGTAGAAATCAACTCTTTTCAGCATTCCCACTATTCTTGATACCATCCTGGTTCCATATATATTTTCAAGCTCCTTGGCATTAAGGTTTGTGCTAATAATTATCGGCTTTGAAGAATTCAGTCTGGAATTGACAATATTATATATCGCAGCCTGTGTAAATTTTGTGACAAACTCTGTTCCCAGATCATCAATGATAAGCAGATCACATTCCTGAAGAAGCTGCTCATCCTCTACCCTGTCTGAGGATCTTCCGCCGAACTGCTTTGTTTCCAGTCTTGACAGGATATTCGGCGCAGAAACATAAATGACACCGTAGCCGTCATTGATAGCCTCCTGTGCAATGGACAGTGAAAGATGGGTCTTTCCAAGCCCTGTGCCGCCCAGAAAAAGAAGGCTTTCCGAATATTCATCAAAATTTTCCGAATACCTTTTGCAGAATCTCAATACTCCCCGCATATAATCCCTTACAGACCTGCCGTTCATGGAGGGTATGCTATCCTCGGGATAGTAATCAAGCGAAAAGCTTTCAAAGCTGCAAAGCGATAGCGGTGATATCCTGTTGAGCTGCTCATATGCGGTCTGGCGAAGAAGCTGCTTCATACATTCGCACATTTTACCGTCAATATTTCCCGTATCACGGCAAAGCTCACAGTTGTACCATGGCTCAAGGAAATTAGGCACAAGACAGTTTCTGTCAAGTATATCCTTCAGCTCCTTCTGAAGAGCAAGGCTTTTTATTTTCAGATCATCAAGCCTTGAAAGCTTATCTGCTCCCATAAGCACTGCCTTTCCTGCGCTGACAGATATTTTCACAAGCTCACGCTCTATCTCCCTTGCACGGGGTTCTCTGCTGTACAGATCATCTCTGCGCAGCTCAAGGTCATGCTCTGCCTTTCGCCTGCGCTCTTCCATCTGTCTCATGGCTTCAAGATAAATCTCACGGCTGTACGCCATCAGAATCCCTCCTCTATAATAGCATTCGTGCTTTCAAAGCGGTCTATATCATATGTGGCATTATTCTTTTTCGGTGAAGTCTTTTTACTGCTGCTCTGATCGGCTCTTGCCTGCTCCATTGTACTTATACCGGCGCTGTGCCATCTTTCCAGCACCTTATTCACATATCCGGCAATATATTTTCCCTTTGCGTCAACGCATATCTCATATGCGTACCTGACAAGCTCGGGGGAAAATTTCCATTCGTTGAGCCATGAATCGGCAAGCTTTATTTCCTTTTCCGTCGGGGAATGAGGATCGATCCCGAACAGCCCCTGAACGATACCGGCTGCGCTTCTTCCGCTTGTAAGTCTGCGAATCTTTTCCTCAGCACGCTCAAGGGTCGTTATTTCCTCGTCAGCCCAGTTTATAGCCATTTTTTCAATATATCTTATATTATTCTTACCGATACCGCAGGCGTACTGCAAAAGCATCACAAGCACCTCAACGGGAATTCCGTCATATTCATGTATCAGCAGAAGAGTTTCTTTTTCGTTATTGCTCGTGGGTCTGCCGAAGATCTCATCGGCTGTCTGCATAAGAAACAGAACTCCCTCGTCGCTGTTCATTCTTTCGGTCAGATATTTTATATCAGGCTTTTCGGGACGTGAAAGCACCCTTGAAGGCTTTTTGTCCTCAGGCCTGTTTTCCTGTACCGGCTCCGGAGCAGGTTCCGGCTGTGGCACTGCGGCTGTTTCAGGAACTGACGCTGCCTTTGCAGCAGGTGCAGAGGGCAGCTCAGCAGCAGAGCTGCTTTCTGCCTGTGACGGTTCAAAAACCCCGTCATTCTCGCAGATTATACCTGTTTCCTTCCAATAGAGCATACTGTCTCTGACGTCTGCGGCAGACATATAAAGCGCCGAGGAAATATCGTCAATTGTAAATGCTTCTCCTGCGTGGCGAAGCGTCCACAGAATGACCTTGAGCTGGGCTGCGCCTGCAAGTCTTAAATGCTTATCAACTATATCTCCCGGAACGGCAAAAACACTGTTCCACGCACCGAGATTCAATTTATATTCCATATTTCTCTCCCCGATCACAGACCGCAGGGACTGTGCTGCGACCATTTTCCATTATCCTTACAACAATTCAATAATACAGCTGACTGTAAAAAGACAAGAAACTTTTAATTATGCAGATAATCAGCATCGTGCTTTTACAGTTTTTTCTCAGCTGCAATCCTTCATTTTCTGCGCCGAAAACTCAGAAAATGACTACCTTATATCGTAGTGAGCTTGTGTTTTTGTCCCCCTGCGGAGACAAAAAAATACAAGCCAATTTACAATTTCAATTATAACATATTTAAGCCACAGCGTACAGTATCTTACAGACATATCATACGGATATTTTTATCAGACTTTTGTATCAGAGTCTATGCGCCTTCTGACTTCTCTGAGCAGCTCTTCCCTGTCATTTCTGATTCCGCCCTCTATCACAAGCTCAAGCATTTCCTTCAGAAGCCTTCCTATCTCCCTGCCCGGACTGATACCAAGTGATATCAGATCATTTCCGTTTATCGCAAGGGTTTTTATATTGAATTCGCTGCCGTCTGCGGTAAGCTCTCTGTACATCTGCTCAAGACGGTCTGTATATTCAAGCTTTTCCTTTATGGTTTCCGGATTCTGTCCCATAGCGTCCGCTTTTTTCAGCTCCATCAGCGGAAGGAACATTTCGGTACCGGTCTTTGAGATAAGCCTTCTCACCTGCTTCGGCTCGGGCTGCGGTCTGAGGTCATGGTATTTTATAAGCAGCCTTACCTTATCTATCGTGTCATTATCAAAATGCAGTCTTTTCAGTATTTTTCCTGCCATTTCAGCACCCAGAGCAGGGTGACCGTGGAAATGTCCGATCCCCTTTTCGTCTACTGTCGCACACCGGGGCTTTGCGATATCATGCAAAAGCGCTGCAAGTCTCATAAGCCTGCCGTGCGGGGAATTTACTATCACCTTTACTGTATGCGTCCATACATCATAGACATGGTGCGGATTTCTCTGCTCAAGACCGATCATAGGCTGTATCTCCGGGATGAACACCGACAAAACATCCGTGTATTCCATAAGTATCCTTTCACAATATTCACCGTCAAGGATACCAACAAGCTCCGAGGCAATGCGCTCAACAGATATATTTCTGAGCAGTCCGGAATTTCTCCTGATGGAGTCGGAGGTGTTCCTTTCAATTTCAAAGCCAAGCCGTGAAGCAAAGCGAAGCGCACGAAGTATACGCAGCGCATCCTCATTGAAGCGCTTGTCAGGATCTCCGACACAGCGTATCACCTTATCTCTGATATCATCTGTGCCGCCGAAGTAGTCGCAAAGCCCCTCTGCTTCGTTATATGCCATTGCATTCACTGTAAAATCACGCCTTGCAAGATCATCCCTCAGAGATCGGATGAATATTACATTTTCAGGATGACGGTTATCTGTATATGCTCCGTCCGCACGGAAGGTGGTTATCTCATAAAGCTCATCCCCGAAATGAACTGTGACCGTGCCGTGCTTGAGTCCGCTTTCGATCACATTATGCTTTCCGAGGGCAGACAGTATTTCCTCAGGACGGGCACTTGTGCAGATATCCCAGTCATGCGGCAAAGTCCCCATAACACTGTCACGTATGCATCCCCCGACTGCATATGCTGAATAGCCTCTGGATACAAGCGTATTGATTATAATATTTACATTTTCAGGTATTTTGATCTTCATATTTTTCTCCGGTTTCTGTATGTCTGGAATATAGAATAAAGCATCTCCAACGATAATTGAAGATGCTTGTTCGTTAAAATATCAGAATCCACATTACTCTGCAGCAGGAACATTCAGCTCCTGCATTGTCAAAAGCCGGGACTACTATGTATAAAATACGAAGGCTTATGCATTTGCGGAAGCTTCAGCATCTGAAGCAGCTGACTGCTCAGCTTTGCTCTCTTCTGCTTTGCTTTCCTCAGCCTTACTCTCCTCAGCCTTACTCTCCTCAGCCTTGCTTTCTTCTGCTTTACTTTCGTCTGCCTTGCTTTCCTCTGCACTTCCTGCTGCTGCCTGATCCTCTGTTTCTACCTTTGAAGAAGCGGAGATATCTGCATCCTGTGAAGCCGATGAATTATTATCCTTGCCGCCAAAGAAAGCGATCGCATTAAGAGCAACTACAAGCAGAAAGAATACTATTGCACAGTATCTTGTTATTCTGGCGAAAATTGCATCTGCTGTTCTTGCTTTTCCTCTTGAAAGGAAAGAATCCGCACCGCCTGTTACAGTACCGAGACCTGCCTGATGACCTTCCTGAAGAATTATCAGAATAATCATAACAATTGACAATACAAGAACCAAAGCACCAACTACGATTTCCCAAACTCCCATTATATTAGATCCTCCAATCGAATTTGCTTAACATACCTTTATATCTTAACATATCATTCTGTCAAAATCAAGTTTTTTCTGAAAAAGTTTTCGTTTTTTGACTTTCACACCAACTATTGTCTTTGCACTGACATTTTCCGGCAGCTTATTTAAGGACTTCCGGCTCAGCACCTGTCTTGCTTGCCCTTTTTCCGTCATCTTGTCCAAAAAGCCCTTGACAACCGTCAGGTTGCCTGCGGTCTTTTTGCACAATCTACGAAAAAATTGCTGACGCAATACAGGCACTGGATTTAATCAGTGCTTCCTTAATTCAGAAAGTCATCTGATCGCTGTCCTGTGCTTTGGGCAGTTGACCCATTGAAGGTATGGTCTTTGATCTGTAGCGCTCCTTATCCGGCAGCATATCCTCTGTAAGAAGCTTTGCAGAAATGACCCTGTGCCCCTTTTTCTGCTTCATCACTGCTACGCCCTGGGCAGTTCTTGAGCTTTTTGAATTTATATCCCCTGCCCTGAATACAAGCGCACGGCCTGAGGACGACAGGATCACAATATCCGTTTCGTCATCGGGCACAAAGCATACCGCTGCAAGCGGCTCCTTGTCACAATATGCGCCGGTAAGCTTTTTACGGTTTGTCTTTGTCGCATAGGAAGAAAGCGGTACCTTCGCAACCTTTCCGCTTTCAAAGAAAAACATCACATATCCGCTGTAATCCTTTGTTGGTATCATATAAACGGCGTTTTCATTCTCATCAAAGCCAAGCTTTGACGGAATATATTCGCCAAGCACACTTGTCTTTGTATCTGAAAAATCCGAGCCCTTCGATTTATATGCCTGTGCGTGATCCGAGAAAAATATCAGATCGGTATTATTCGTCGTTTCAAAATGCTCCGTTATCTCGTCGCCGTCCTTGAGCTTATGCTCTCCGCTCATTCTCAGCGACTGAGGGGTTATCTTCTTGAAATAGCCCTCCTTTGAGAAAAACAGGTTGACTGCATAATCAGGTATTTCCTCGACTATTTCCTCATCAATGATATCCTCTGCATATATTATCATGCTTCTTCTGGGCTGACCGTATTTTTCAGCAATCTCGGAAAGCTCTCTGATAATAATATTCTTGATCTTCCTGCTGCTTGCAAGGATCGATTCAAGCTCACTGATATCCTTTTCAAGCTGTGAAATATCGTCTGTACGCTTGAGGATATATTCCCTGTTCAGGTGGCGCAGCTTTATCTCTGCTACATATTCTGCCTGTATCTCGTCTATACCGAAGCCTTCCATAAGGTTTGGTACTACCCTTGCTTCTTCCTCGGTATTTCTGATGATCCTTATTGCCTTGTCGATATCAAGAAGTATCTTTTCAAGACCTCGCAGAAGATGAAGTCTGTCCTGCTTTTTATGCAGATCGAAATATGTCCTTCTCTTGACGCATTCAATACGGAAGGCAGACCATTCATTCAGCAGATCACGCACACCCAGAACCATAGGCGTTCCGCCGATAAGCACATTGAAGTTGCACGAGAAGCTGTCCTCAAGCGGAGTCATTTTGTAAAGCTTGTTCATAAGCTTGTCTGCATTGACTCCCCTTTTCAGGTCGATGGTGATCTTGAGACCGTCGATACCTGTTTCGTCACGTATATCTGAGATTTCCTTTATTTTTCCGCCTTTTACAAGGTCTATGACCTTTTCTATTATCGCTTCACTTGTTGTTGTCTGAGGGATGGAAAGGATGTCGACACAGTTTGCGCTTTTATCGTAAACATATCTTCCCCTGAGCCTGATGCTGCCCCTGCCTGTTTCATAGACAGTCTCCATGACCTTCTTATCATATATGATCTGGGCGCCGCCGGTGAAATCCGGTGCGATCAGTGTAGACATGATGTCATGCTCAGGATTTCTGAGAAGCTCTATTGTTGTGCGGCACACCTCCGCCAGGTTAAAGGAGCATATAGAGCTTGCCATACCGACTGCGATACCTGTATTCGCATTGACAAGCACAGACGGGAATGCAGCCGGAAGAAGAGTAGGCTCCTTCATTGTATTGTCATAGTTATCCACAAAATCCACGGTATCCTTGTCGATATCCCCGAAAAGCTCATTACAGATCGGGTCAAGCTTAGCCTCTGTATATCGGGACGCAGCCCATGCCATATCACGGCTGTAAAACTTACCGAAGTTACCCTTTGAATCAACAAATGGGTGCAGAAGAGCTTCATATCCACGGCTGAGTCTTACCATTGTATCATAGATAGCAGCGTCGCCGTGGGGATTCAGACGCATTGTCTGACCGACGATATTTGCGGATTTGGTTCTCTGACTTCCTAAAAGTCCCATTTTGTACATTGTATAAAGCAGCTTTCTGTGCGAGGGCTTGAAGCCGTCTATCTCAGGGATCGCACGGCTTAGTATTATACTCATAGCATAGGGCATGAAGTTTTCCTCAAGAGTAGAGGCTATCTTCTCCTCAACTACCTCTCCTGCGCCGGCGATATAGCCCTCTGTCTTTACCGCCGCAGGCGTTTTTTTCGTTGTTCTTTTCTTTGCCATTTACTTGCTTCCTTTTATTCAGTTATTATTGCTTACGCACGATTGCAGTGTCATCAACTTATGGTTCTATAGCTTGCTGTCCCCCGGCAGCAATACGAGTTCTTTCATATCCGCTGCAAGGGATTTCGCACTCTGCGGAGTACGACCAGGGGCGCCGGGTCTCACCTGTCGGCTCGGTCGGTGCTGCTGCCTTCGTCAGAGGTGTCCACCGGACACCCGCACCCTTTGGAAACCGCAAGCCTTTGAAAAGGCTTGCGCGAAACTTTAAATTTTGTTGATAACATTGATTTTTCCGGGGTTATATCAGCTTACGTCAATATCATCAATGTATTTCGCACCGTTTTCCACAATATAATCACGACGCACTGCAAGATTATCGCCAAGAAGAATATCAAACATCTCGGCTGTTTTCTTTGCGTCGTCTGGCATTATCTTGATAAGTCTGCGTGTTGACGGATTCATTGTCGTAAGGCTCATCATATCTGGTTCATTTTCACCCAGTCCCTTTGAACGCTGTATGGTGTATCTTTTGTCACCTATTTCCTTTATGAACTGTTCCTTTTCTGCTTCGGTATATGCAAAATATACCTTTTCCTTTGAGGTTATCTCATAAAGCGGTGATTCTGCGATAAAAACCTTGCCCTCCCTGATAAGAGTCGGTGCAAGACGGTAGATCATCGTCATAAGCAGCGTTCTGATATGGAAGCCGTCAACATCCGCATCGGTACAGAAGATTATCTTATTCCATCTGAGAAGCTCCATGTCAAAGGTGGCAAGATCCTTGTTTGCCTTTGATTTCACTTCAACTCCGCAGCCCAGCACCTTGAGAAGATCGGTGATTATCTCGCTTTTGAATATCTTGTTATAATCCGCCTTGAGGCAATTGAGAATTTTACCTCTGATCGGCATGATAGCCTGAAAATCAGGGTTTCTCGCCTGCTTGCAGGCACCGAGAGCAGAGTCGCCCTCCACTATGAAAAGCTCTCTTTCGTTTTTATCCTTACTGCGGCAGTCAACGAATTTTGCAACTCTTCCTGTCATATCCATATTGCCGGCAAGGGTCTTTTTGATATTCAGTCTTGTCTTTTCAGCGCTTTCACGGCTGCGCTTATTGATAAGCACCTGACCTGCTATTTTTTCAGCGTCAAGCTTGTTTTCTATAAAATATACCTCCAGCTGATGACGGAGATATTCTGTCATAGCGTCCTGAATACCCTTGTTGGTTATCGCCTTTTTCGTCTGGTTTTCATAGGATGTGACGCTTGAAAAGGATGATATGACAATGACAAGACAGTCCTTTACATCGTCAAAATTGATCTTCGCTTCATTCTTTGTATATTTTCCGTTTGCCTTGAGATAAGAGTCTATCGAATATACAAATGCATTTTTTACAGCCTTTTCAGGCGCACCGCCGTATTCAAGCCATGATGAATTGTGATAATATTCGGACGAGCTTATCTTGTTTGAAAAGGCAAGCGCTATATTTATCTTTGTTTTATACTCAGGCTTATCCTCTCTGTCACGGACCATTTTTTCTGTCTGCCAGAACTGCACTGATGAAAGCGCTTCCTCGCCTACAAGCTCCTTTACATGGTCCTCTATGCCGTTTTCATAGATAAACTCCTGCTCTGAAAAGCTTCCGTCCTCATTTTCGCTTTTATAGAGAAAGCGTATTCCTGCATTGACTATCGCCTGACGCTTTATTATATCAGTAAAATATTCATCGGATATATTTATATCCGTGAACACCTCGATATCAGGCTTCCAGCGTATTTTAGAGCCTGTCTTTTTTCCCTTGTACGGTTCCTTTTTCAGTCCGCCCACATTTTCTCCGTGCTCAAAATGCAAGGTGAAAAGTGTGGCGTCACGTCTTATCTCAACGTCCATATATTCCGAGGAATACTGAGTTGAGCAAAGACCCAGACCGTTGAGTCCGAGAGAAAACTCATAGTTTTCCGCTTCGCTGTTATTATATTTGCCTCCGGCATAAAGCTCGCAGAACACAAGCTCCCAGTTATAGCGCTCCTCGTTTTTATTGTAATCTACCGGTATTCCTCTGCCGAAATCCTCGATCTCTATCGAATGATCGGCAAAGCGTGTGATCTTTATTTCCTTGCCGAAGCCTTCTCTTGCCTCGTCGATGGAATTTGAAAGTATCTCAAACGCAGAGTGCTGACAGCCCTCTATACCGTCAGAGCCGAATATTACAGCCGGACGCTTTCTTACTCTGTCCGCACCCTTGAGCGTTACGATACTTTCATTACCGTATTCCTGTTTTTCCTTTTTCTTAGCCAATTTACCCTTCTCCTTAAAGGCCTTCCGCCCTGAATATCAGATCTGAGGTCATGCCCCGGATCTCATTTTGACTGGCTCTCGAATTTATCAATAATGCGTTTGAAATGTCCGAGCATCCAGTCCTCAAAGGTCATATCATAGATATGTACTCTGTCGTCAATATCAAGTGTGAACGCAGCAAGCTTTCCCTTGAGGTCACCCTCACAGATAAGATATACGGCGTTCGTTCCGCCTGTTGCGGATATCTCCACAAGTCCGTTATACAGCTCTGTCGCCTTTTTCCGGAAGTTGCCACCGTTCATGCAGGAGAAACCGAGAGCTTCATACCACTCGAACCACTTATCCTCATCAAGCTGAGAACTGACAAGGGGATCAATTCCCTCGATTGTATAAGGGACAGTGTGATAATCCGATCTTGCACGCACGTGCTCAAGCTCGCAGGAGGTTTCGCTGTGATCTGTATAGTTATTGTATTCAACCTCATCCAGCGAATAAAGTCCGAGATCAGGACCTGCGCCGCCGTCGCCGACCTGAGTAAGAAAATCCACATATGCCTGTGGAAAGCTTATGTTATGACGTTTTTCAAAATCACGCACTATTGAAAGTGCCGTTACAGTATTGAATTTATAATGATGCTTATCAGCGCCGAAAACACGAAGCTCCGTATCCAGCTCCCTTGCACGGTTCACAAGCTCTATAAGCTTTACAGCAAAGGAAGATATCTTCGGCAGGTTCGGTTCACTGATATGCTTTATATTTTCAAGACCGGTGATATTCACGCTGTCGCTGCTCAGCTCATCAGAATACAGAATATCCTCCGAAAAATCAGCCGGATTGTCTGCATCTATATCCGAAACAACAGGCTTGCACATATCAAGCCCCGTTATACCTGCGGCAGCTGTTTCATTTTCCGCTCCGGAAGATATCTTTCTCGGCTCAAAGCCGGCATATTCATCCTCCTGTGCCTGTGTTTCTCCGTCGAATTCAGTTTCAACAGGTCTGCACATATCCAGACCACCGATCTCAACTTTACTATTTTGCTCTATTTGTTTGAGTTTGTCAAGACCCTCAATTGACATTTTTTGATTCCTCCTTTAAATTTTATTATATTTAGCTGATTGTAAAAGTCAAAAAATCTTCTGTTTATGCGTTTTTTTGTATTTACAATTATACATTTTTCTCCGCTTTTCCATTCTTTTAAGAATTTGGCGAGGTGTCCGTCCGCACCCCTGGGGCACTTCCTACGGGCGCCTGCGGCGGGCAGACGACCTTTCGCCAATTTGCAAACAGTGAAAATCATTCATTATTAATCAGATCAGCTGCTCAGTTCCTTAATCTTGTCACGCAGATATGCAGCGTGTTCAAATTCAAGCAGCTTTGCCGCAGCCTTCATTTCCTTTGTAAGCTGGGCTATCAGCTTTTCCCTTTCCGCCTTGCTCATCTTTGTCTTGCTTCTGAGCTTTTCGTCTGTCTTTGAGCTTATCTCTATAATGTCGTTGACCTTTTTGATAATTGTCTTTGGCACAATTCCGTGCTCTTCGTTGTATTTCATCTGTATGCCGCGGCGGCGCTCAGTCTCGGTTATTGCCCTTTCCATGGAATCCGTCACTGAGTCAGCATACATTATGACCTTGCCCTCGGAATTTCTTGCAGCTCTGCCTATGGTCTGGATAAGGCTCCGCTCGCTGCGGAGAAAGCCCTCCTTGTCTGCGTCAAGTATGGCAACAAGAGATACCTCCGGGATATCAAGTCCCTCACGAAGAAGATTTATTCCCACAAGTACATCAAATTCACCGAGCCGCAGGTCACGGATGATCTGCATACGCTCGACTGTATCTATGTCGTGGTGCATATAGCGTACCTTTATCCCCATTGTTGTAAGATAATCTGTCAGGTCCTCTGCCATTTTCTTGGTAAGCGTTGTTACAAGTGTCCTTTGTTTTTTCGGTATACGCTCGTTGATCTCTGTGATAAGATCGTCCATCTGTCCTTCCACCGGACGCACGCTGATCTCCGGGTCAAGCAGACCTGTCGGACGGATCACCTGCTCGGCAACTACTGCGCTTTTTTCAAGCTCCAGATCACCGGGAGTAGCACTGACAAATACTGCCTGATTGATATGGCTGTAAAATTCATCAAAATTCAGCGGTCTGTTATCATAGGCTGACGGAAGGCGGAAGCCGTATTCTACAAGGTTTTCCTTTCTTCCCCTGTCTCCGCCGTACATTCCCCTTACCTGTGGCAGCATAACGTGGGATTCATCAACAAGCAGAAGATAATCCTCCGGGAAATAATCAAGCAGCGTATACGGCACGCTGCCGGGCTTTCTTCCGGAAAGCACACGGGAATAATTTTCTATTCCGCTGCAAAAGCCGATCTCTCTGAGCATTTCGATATCATATCTTGTCCGCTGCTCGATGCGCTGTGCTTCAAGGAGCTTTCCCCGTGCCTTGAAATATTCGATTCTTTCCTCAAGCTCTGACTCGATCTCTTTTATTGCGATCTCTATTTTTTCTCTGGGCACGATATAATGGGATGCCGGATAGACTGCCGCATGACGAAGATCAGCCCGCAGCTCTCCGGTAACCGGGTTAAGCTCGCTGATCCTGTCTATCTCATCGCCGAAAAATTCGACCCTGATTATCGAATCAGATGAATATGCCGGAAAGATCTCGACAACATCGCCCCTGACTCTGAATTTATTTCTGACAAAGTCGATATCATTGCGCTCGTATTGCAGCTCAACCAGCTTTTTCAGCAGGTCATCCCTTGATTTTTCCATTCCAGGACGCAGGGAGATCACCATATTACGGTAATCTATCGGATTACCGAGAGAATAGATACATGAAACACTGGCTACAATTATAACATCCCTGCGCTCAGACAATGCCAGCGTTGCACTGTGACGAAGCTTGTCTATCTCATCATTTATCGAGCTGTCCTTTTCAATATAGGTATCAGTCGTGGGGACATATGCCTCCGGCTGATAATAGTCATAGTATGATACAAAATATTCAACAGCATTTTCAGGGAAAAAAGACCTGAATTCCTCACAGAGCTGGGCTGCAAGGGTCTTATTGTGTGCAAGAACAAGTGTGGGACGGTTGAGCCTTTCGATTATATTTGCCATTGTAAAGGTTTTTCCCGAGCCGGTCACGCCGAGAAGCGTCTGCTCCCTGTTTCCTGCCCTGATGCTGTTTACAAGCGTATCTATCGCCTGCGGCTGGTCGCCTGTGGGTCTGTATCCGGAAACTAATTTAAAACGATCCATAGCGCCTGTCTCCAATCATGCTTCATTTACAAGCTTCCCGGTGATATGCTCCGGCTTCAGAGCAAAAACAAGCACACCTGAGCTGTAATGCTTTATCTCATTTTCTATATAATCCTCATCATCTGTAAATTTATAGCTTAATCTGCGGCTGATATCAATTGCCTCTTCAGTATCTTCAACAAACTCTACCCTGCCGAAAACAATTACGCTTCTGATATTCAGCGCCCAGTGTCCTTCCTTTTTAAATCCGCTGTCGTATACGCAGAAGGATACCTTGTCACATGAATTCATAGCATCTATTTTATACCCTGTTTTTCCGCTGTGGAAATATATCAAGCCATCCCTCTCGTCATAGAAATGATTTATCGGCAGACCATACGGATAACCGTCATCTCCTATGACCGACAGCACACCTCTTTTTTCATTTTTCAGTATTTCTATACATTCCTGCTCACTGAGCTTCTGTTTTTTTCTGACTACATTCCTGAACATATTTTTCCTCCAAAGCATTAAACATTATCCCACACGGAAGGGTCCGCACCCTTGAATTGCGATATCTTTTTAAATCGTTTTACACGGCTTGCAACTCTTCCAAAGGTCGTGTATGTAACATATTTACCCTTTTTACAATTGCTGAAGAATTTTAACGCATAACACAGCGGAATAACACCGATCATCGGCAGCAGCCATCTCCACCACGCCGGATATCCCCTTGCTTCAAGCTCGGAATACTTCGGGTTTTTCTGCGTGAAATAAACTGTTACGGCTGAGCCGCTGTCTCCGGGGTACAGACCGTTGCTTTCCGCATATTTTCCGGACACCAGATCACTTGAAGCATATTCCTTTTCTTCAAATCACTCCGTCAACCGGAGTATAGCCTGCAATCAGACGTTCGGTTTCCTGAGCATTCAGATATCCCCTCACACCGTTTAACAGCCCCAGAAGGATAAGAAGCGCTCCGGCAAAAAACAAACAGACTACTACTCTCTTACCTGACGGTAAGCGTGTACCCGCCGATGAGGTATACATACCTGTATTGCTGTAGCTTTCTGCCCATCGCCTGCGTCTGCGTCCGACAGGCTCTGTAAGCCCCTTTATCACATTATCGGAAACCGCATTTCTTTTTTCCTGCTCTCTTCTGTAATCATTCAGCATATCATCCATCTGATTACGTGCATCTCTCTGATATGAATAGCTTCTTGACTGTTCACTGCTGTAAGAGGTCTGCTGCGGTCTTTGATATGAGCTCCTGCCTTTCATTCCGTGAGCCTGACGGTATTCATTCAGCATTTCATCCATTCTGTCAACTGCATTCATCTGTGAGCCGGAATAATTCTGACCGCTGCCATAGTCAGGAAGATCACCATAATAGTTACCGCTGCCGTCAGTATCATCATATCCATGATAAAAACCGTCATTTTTATTATCACTCATTGTTTTCAGCCTCCACACCTCTGTTTTCTTCTGTGCTATGCTTTTGACATTTACCTGAATCCGTAAAACCGCCGCCGTACCCTTAATTCTCCCCCTTCCCTTCGGGAAGGGGGAGGGGGGATGGGCAGGAAAATCTTCACCGTATGGATGAGGAACAAAATGTCGGAAAATTTATAAAGCCACGCTTGATAATAAGCCAACTATTTCGACAGTATAATATCAAATGGGAAGTTCGGGTTATTTATAGTAAACGACATTATTTTTTATACTTTGATCAATCACACGCTGACTGTGGGGGCTTTCCGGTCGCCCCCCACACCCCTTCGGATATCACTCTAAGTAAGATTATTTTTGTCGTCTACTATAATTAAAAACGAGTTTCACGGATTCAGGATTTACTTTATCTTCTGATATATTGTTTTTCCTGTTTCATTGATATATACTGCTGTTTTTCCAGACATACAGTCAGAATAACGCTTGAAGCCTGCAATAAAGAATATAACTGCAATCACGGCAAATACTGCTAAAAAGGCACTGCCTCTGCCGATATAGTTTTCCCTGATAAGCAGTGTTCTGTGCGGATCGTTTTTATCTACATTGATTTTGATATATATGTTATCTTCCTTTTTTGATGTTTTATCCAGTCCGACCATATGAAGCTGATCCAGGGTAAGCTGATCTGTATCTCCGTAGTAATTATCAATGTAATGATACCTGTACGATACATCATAGCTTTTTATCCCCAGCATTGATTCAGGGAACTTTTGTCCGGGAAGTACATTCTCAAGCTGTGCGTCCACAACCTCGGAATTATTCAGCAGCTCAGTCTGTGCTGCATCCTTTGACAAATACAGCCCCATATACAAAAGCCCTATTGCAAGGATTATCCCTCCGACGATAAGCAATTTTATAAGCCTTGATCTCGCTTCCACAGGACCTGCAAGCCTTGCATTCGGGTGCATACTGCGGACAGTTTCCATACTGACTGCACCAAAGCCGAAAAAGTCATAATTGACTACCTTTCTGCCTCTTATATCATTATACATTGCTATCGGGTCAGGCTCCGGCATTCCATAAGGATCACTGCTGTTTCCGTTAAAGCTGCCCTGAGCATCCTGCGGTGCATCTGTATATCCGTTATAAAAATTGCTTTGAGCCGGATCTGTATACCCGGTATAAAAATCATTCTGTTCCGGGTCAGTATTGCTGTTATAGAATCCGTTCTGATCCGTATAGCCATTATAGAATCCATTTCGTGGATCACGATCATTTCCGTTCATTTTCTGACTCCTTTATCTGAGCATTTTTATTTTTTCAAGGATCACGCTCCGGCTGCTTTATTCACAGCACCTCTCCGAAAAAGCCTTCCTTATGATCTCTGAAAATATCCTCAAGCGGCATTGTATCTCCGCTGTGCTTTCCGTCAGGAACTATGATATATCTTTCGTTGCGGAAGATACCCTCAGTGAAATCATGGGTGTCAATAAGCTCATCCTGTCCTCCTATTATTGTGGAAACGAGAGAGCCGTTTACATCTGCGATACCTGAAAAAAGCCTTATGTATTCAAGTATTCCGTCATCATTCTGATAGCCAAGCCTCGGAAGGTGAAGAAACGGCAGCATACACGGGTTTATCAGTACACACGGACATTCGTTTTTCATGCTGATAAGAGCTGCATAGAAGCCGCCGAGACTTGTTCCGACAACAGCGTCACAGAAATTATTGGTAAACTGACTGTTCAGAAGCTGCATGACAGCATCCGGTGATGTTCTGTCATAATCTATCTGGAGAGAAATTATATCAAAATCACATTTTCTCAGTGCTTCATATGCGCTGTTGGCAGCATTTCCCTGATAGCCATGGATATTCAGTACCTTCATTTTATGACCTTGCCTTTCTGAGTACGGAGCCTGCCGGAATCTCAACATTGCTCGGCATGATAACCTTCTGCATTGCATGAGGAGCTACTTCGATTATCTCTCCCTTATCGTTCTGCATATAATCAACGATGATCTCAAACGGCTCGCCGCTGGGCGGAAGGACGTCAAGTCTGTCACCGCTGAAAAATCTGTTTCTCTGGGTCAGATATGCAGTATTGTCCTTATATTCATCGCAAACTGCAACCACCTCATAATGACGGATATATCCGCCGTTATCGGTAACCTGTCCCGGTTCAGTTCCGAAGTAAAAGCCTGTATTGTATTCTCTGTGGCTGACCTTTTCAAGCTCCTCACGTATCCACGATGACAGCGGCTTTGTTCCGCCGTTTTCATAGAATTCGTCGATCGCATGGCGGTATGCATTTGTTACAACCGATACATAATATGCGGACTTTGCTCTGCCCTCGATTTTCAGACTGTTGATACCTGCTTTTGCAAGCTCCGGAATATGCTCTATCATGCACAGGTCACGGGAATTATAGAGGAAAGTTCCTTCTTCATTCTCCTCGACAGGGAAAAACTGTCCGTCCCGGTGTTCTTCAAAGAGATGATATTTCCATCTGCACGGCTGTGCGCAGTCGCCCCTGTTGGCGTCCCTTCCGGTCATATAGCTTGAGATAAGGCACCTGCCGGAAAATGACACGCACATTGAACCGTGCACAAAGGTCTCTATTTCAAGCTCCTTCGTAACCTTCGCACGAATTCCTGCGATCTCCTCAAGGGTAAGCTCCCTTGCAAGAACGACTCTGGTCGCACCCATTTCATATAATCTGTTTGCGGTAACGTAATTTACCACACCTGCCTGAGTGGAAACATGGCGCTGTACCTTCGGCGCATATTTTTCCGCAAGGGTCATAACTCCGAGATCCGCAATTATAAAGGCATCAACTCCGCAGTCCTGCGCCATTGTCAGAAACTCGGGAAGAAGCTCTGTTTCATCGTTTCTCGGAAGAGTATTGCAGGTCACATGGACCCTGACTCCCTTTTCATGTGCCTTGCTTACGGCAGCCGCAAGCTGTTCCGGGGTGAAATTCTTTGAAGCGGTACGCATTCCGAACTGAGTGCCTGCAAGGTAGACAGCGTCTGCACCGAATTTCAATGCGCTGTCAAAACATTCCATATCTCCTGCCGGGGCAAGAAGCTCTATCTTTTCTGACATATTATCAACCTCCATATATTTCCGAATATCCTTTTCAGCCGCCGGATTTTATTTATTATATAATAGCACAAAAAACAAACTATATCAACACCGGCGCCGGCGTGCCGCCGGTGTCGCGATTCACGGCTTAGTCAGCCTGATATAGTTTTTCCCCGGCACCGCCATGCCTTTTCATCCTGAACTGCTGGCGTCATTTCTGCTTTAAAACTCCCAGAAATATTTTACACGAACGCCGGCGTGCCGCCGGTGTCGCGATTCACGGCTTAGTCAGCCTGATAAAGTTTTTCCCGGGCACCGCCATGCCTTTTCAGCCTGAACTGCATCAGAATTATTATCCAATGCTTATTACCATTTATAATTTTACACTTACGCCAGCGTGACGCGCCCGGAGGAAGTGCCCTTGGGGTGCTGGATCCTTGATTCACGGCTTAGTTAGTCTGAAAAAGATTTCCCGGGCACCGCCAGACCTTTTTAAGCCTGAACTGCTGACATCTTTTCTGATTTACCGGCGTTGCACTACTTAAAAAACTCCCCCGTTCATTATCAACGAAGGAGCTTTTACGATATTTTATTGTCTGTTCAGCAAAGCCTTAAACAGATCTTACTCTGATTTTTTGTCCAGGATAGATTCTGTCCGGCTCTGTTATCATATTGATATTGATAAGCTCTGCAAGGGGGATATCAAATCTTTTTGCAATATTTCCGAGTGTATCACCGCTTTTGACGGTATAAACACCATCGCTGTATTCTCCGTTCTGCATCGGCAGGCGTATCACCTGACCTATGCTTATCCTGTCAGGATCAGCGATATTATTATATGCTGCAAGCTCATCTATACCGAAGCCGAGGCGTTTTCCGATCTCATATAGGGTATCGCCGTCCTTTACAATATATATCCTGATACTGTCAGGCTGCGTGGTGACGGGGATCCTGATCGTTCTGCCTGCCTCGATATAATCGGGATCGGGTATTCCGTTGAGTCTTGAAAGCACATTCACATCTGTTCCGAACATCCTTGATATTGAGAAAAGTGTATCTCCGTCCTGAACGGTATATGTCATAAAGCCATTGTTTTCATCATTTTCAAGCGGTATCCTTATGATCTGCCCCTCTGTTATCCTGTCAGGGTCAGTAATACCGTTAAAGCCTGCAATTATTTTTACATCTGTATTATATTGTTTTGCGATCGAGCTGAGAGTATCTCCCTTCCGGACTACATATACGGTTGTTTTCATATATCTGCTCCTATACATTTTTTAGCGTGTGCAGACTCCGGAAGGCACTTCTGTTATTGAATCTGACTCCCTCCGGTCATTTCACACCCTGTTATATATTATTCTTATTTTTTCAGTCCGTGTCATTATTCAGAAACGTCCGGCGTGCCGCGCCGCCGCCAGCGTGACGCGCCCGGAGGAAGTGCCCTTGGGGTGCTGGACCCTTGATTCACGGCTTAGTCAGTCTGAAAAAGATTTCCCGGGCACCGCCGGGCTTATTCAGCCTGAACTGCAACAGAATAAAATTCAAATACCTGTTGCCAACTATAATTTTACACTTACCGGCGGCGCGATGGTGTAAAATATTTCTGGGAGTTTTGGGGGAGCTGTAAACAACTGACATAAAAGTATAGGTCAGATGAAATCAGAGTCGCGGGAATAAAAGCAGAAGTCCTGAACCCAGAGTGCAGCGTAAGCGGA
>CACWVH010000042.1:9638-34199 GCA_902764235.1 uncultured Ruminococcus sp. | reverse complement strand
GATGGACACCCTTGCCCTCTGCTAACACTTCCTACTGCCAAGCGTGTAGCGGACTTTCACCGCCAAGTTACTGCCCATTTCGGGCAAACTAAAAAAAAGCCGCTTCACGAAAAGCATCGCAAAGCAGCCGCATATTAATATCTGATCACAGCCAGAAGCCGAGTATCTTTTTCGGCTTTTTCAGCATCGGTTCATCAACATATCTTCCCTTGAATACATCAACTGCATTTTTTTCAAACCAATCGACATATTCCTCTCCGTATTTCTTTTTGACAAATCGCATACCCTCTTTAAGATTAGGCACACGTTTTTTCATATTATGCGCATCGGTGCAGATAAGCTGCGCCATTCCCCATCTGATATATCTCAGGGCAGCCTTGTCTCCCTGAAGTATCGCACCCGAATTTATCTGAGCAACGCAACCCTTTTCGATAAGATCATATAGCTGCTGCGGATCCTCGGTAAAATAGGGATACCGCTCAACATGAGCAAGTATCGGCTGATAACCTCTGTTGAGGATATCGACTATTGTATGCCTCAGTCCATACGGACGCTGATCCGTCGGGAATTCAATAAGGATATAGTTCGTTCCCTCAAAGCACAGCGGATCAAGCTCTGTTTCATTGAGCTTAGTTGAAAAATAAACCTCACAGCCAAGCTTGAACTTTATCCCCAGATCACTTACCCCGGGAACAGCCATAAGACTGTCATAGCTTTTCTGTCTGACCTCTACAAAATCATCAACATCTATCCTGTTGAAATTAAAATGTGGTGTAAAGGTAATAGCCTTGACTCCCTGTTTTCTTTCTTCCTTCAGCATTTCAAATGAAATGCCTGTATTTTTTGCGCCGTCATCAATTGACGGCAGAATATGACAATGTAAATCTATCATTATATAATACTTTTCCTTTTTTTCATTCCTTGAATATTTTATGTGTTTTTATTGAAGCTCTTGGTATCAACAGCAGGGATCATGCCAAGGATCGGGATACCAAGGTGATTTGTGATATCTTCTTCTGTCTTGAATGTGTTGTTGGAGAATTCCTTTATTACTATTACTAAAAGAGTAAGCACAAGACCGATGGCAGCTCCTATAAGACCGTTTCTGAGGTTGTTCGGGCTTACAGGTGCGCCGGAATGTGTTATTCTTGCCGCACTGATAAGCTTGACCGAACCGGCAGCGACCTTCTTCTGAATGATAGGAGGAGCGATCTTTACTATTTCAGCGATCACCTTTTTTGCATATGCTGCATCCTTATGCGTCATAGTAACGCTGATGACCTGAGTCGAATTGACCGTGGACACAGTGATACTATTCTTGAGCTTTTCACTTGTGGTGTCAAGGTTAAGATTCTTGATAACCGGAACGATAACAGCATCGGATTTGATGATAATGGAATATACATCCGCAAGACCCTGAGCTGCAGCAATTTCGGTTGAATTAACAGTGCTTTTATTTTTGTTCAGGTTATTGACTATCAGCGTTGCGCTTGCTTCATATTTTTTGGTAATAAAAAATCTTGAATAAACATAAAAACCGGAGCCAAAAATAGCAGTAACAAGCAAAAGCGGTATAATATGTCTTCTCAGGACATTCAGTATCACTTTGAGATCAATTTCTCTTCCGCCGGTCCCTTCTTTTCTTTCATCCATATTTATGCACTCCTTAATCAATATCAGACTGTCATTACATTTTCCCTAATTTACTCCGAAAACTAAACCGGACGCAAATTTACTTATTAATTATACAGTCAAGTCCCTCATTTGTCAACCGTTTTTTCAGCGCCGCACGGAAATTAATTTTCTTAAAAAGAAATATTATTTAACCTTTTTTCTTACATTTTTACTTAAATTTGAAGCGAAATGCGGGGGCTTTCCGGTCGCCCCCGCACCCCTTCGGTATCAAAAAAGATAAAAATATATGAGAAGATTTTAAAAATTGATTTCCGTGCCAGCGCCGGCGTGCCGCCGGGGTCGCGACGCGGGGGTCGCTGCGGTTACGCTCCGCTCTTGCACACCAACCACTACTGTCGAAGTCGCAGTAAAAAAGGCTTCCCCACCGGGGGGGGGGAAGCAGTCAGCGAAGCTGACTGATGAGGGGGAAAAGCGCCTTTGTCTGCTGCCCGTGAAAAAAGAAAAACTGTCCCCCTCGTCCGACCTGCTGAGATTGTATTTCTCCGAGTGGGAAAGCTGTCTTCTGTCCAAAACTTTTATGTTATCTGATTTTAGTTTCCACAAAGCTACCAAATTCCTTACTCCCGGACCGGCAGTTTAACACTGCTGATTTTTTTAAATAATGTAACAAACTCACTGGAATTTTAAAATTTCAATGATATAATAATATCAGCAATAAATATCAGCAATACTTCACAAATAATTCAGATCAGGATTTTTGTAATAATATTTCATAATGAAAGGAAGTTTTTTCAATGAAAAAGGTACTCATTATCGGTGCAGGTCCGGCAGGTATCTCTGCCTCTCATTATCTTGCAAGAAGTAATTCCTGCGAGGTTACAGTAGTAACTAACGGACAGAGCGCTCTTGCAAGAGCTGATATGATAGAAAATTATTTTGGCTTTGCAGAGCCTGTTTCCGGAAAGGAGCTTCTTGAAAACGGAAGAAAAAATGCCGAGCGTCTTGGTACCGGCTTTATCGACGGTGAGCTTATTGAGCTGCAGCTGACTGCAGAAATGAAATTCTCGGCTGTTTTCACAGGCGGAAAACAGGAGATATATGACGCTGCACTGATCGCCACGGGTGCATCAAGAAAAACCCCTGATATCCCAGGACTCAAAAGCTTTGAAGGTAAGGGCGTAAACTACTGCGCTGTATGTGACGCATTTTTCTACCGAGGCAAGCCGACTGCGGTTATCGGAAGCGGCGAGTATGCAGTGCATGAGGCTGAAACGCTGTCAAACACTTCAACCTCCGTCACAATACTTACAAACGGAGAGAAGCTGACTGCTCAGCTGCCTGATAATATCAGCTGCATTACAGACAAAATCAAAGAGATCTCCGGTGACGGAAGAGTCGAAAGGGTGACATTTGAAAACGGCAGTACTCTTGAGATATCCGGAGTATTCATAGCTGTCGGTACGGCAGGCAGTACCGATCTCGCAAGAAAGCTCGGCGCTGTCATTGAAGGAAACAGGATCATCGTTGATGACAGCATGGCGACAAACGTGCCGGGGCTTTATGCAGCTGGCGACTGCACAGGCGGACTTCTTCAGGTCTCAAAGGCAGTATGTGACGGTGCAGTTGCAGGTCTGAGCATGATTAAATTCATTAAAAATAAATAAAGCATTATCATAACAAAGCAGGATACGCCATCCTCCGTTGGTGTAAAATTTTTCTGGGAGTTTTGAAGGAGCTATAATCAGTCGATACAAAATTTTTGGACAGAAGACAGCTTTCCCACTCGGAAAAATACAAACTCGGTAGGGCGGACGAGAGGGACAGTTTTTCTTTTTTTACAGGCAGCAGACAAGGGGGCTTTTCCCCCTCATCAGTCAGCTTCGCTGACAGCTTCCCCCGGGGGGAAGCCTTTTTTTACCGCGACTTCGACAGTATTGGATAGTGTGCAAGAGCGCAGCGACCCCCGCAATTTTGGCAGCGGAGGCATTGTTAGTGCAAAATAATTCTGGGACTTTTCAGAATTATTGTTTTTTGCACACACTTTGTGATACACACTTTGTGATATGGCATAATAGAAGAACACAGACCGTGATCCATGAAAGTCTGCGTATGAGGAAAGCTTATTAAGACGGAATTGACAGCGCAGGCACTGCGCCACGCCGGGTAAGTGTAAAATTATAGTTGGCAACAGGTATTTGAATTTTATTCTGTTGCAGTTCAGGCTGAAAAGGTATGGCGGTGCCCGGAAAAAACTTTATCAGGCTGACTAAGCCGTGAATCAAGGGTCCAGCGTCACGCTGGGTTGGTGTAAAATTTTTCTGGGAGTTTTGAAGGAGCTATAATCAACTGACATAAGAGTTTTGGTCAGAAGAAATCAGAGCCGCGGGAATAAAAGCGGAAGTCCTGAACCCAGAGCGCAGCGTAAGTGGAGCGATAGCGCGTCGCGACTCCGGCGGCACGCCGGCGGCCCCGGCGGTCCTGTCCGGTTTGTTATGAACAAATAATAACGAAAGAGAGTACATAACTATGGCAAAGGATAATAAAACCAACGCTATGAGAAAGCTTGACAGCATGAAGATCAGCTACAAGGAGCATTATTATACCGACACCGGCGCTGTTTCAGGCATTGAGACCGCTCAGGCACTCGGCGAGGACCCTTCAAGAGTATTCAAGACCCTTGTCACCGTGGGAAAAAGCGGTGCTCATTATGTGTTTATGATACCCGTTGCGGAGGAGCTTGATCTGAAAAAAGCAGCCGCTGCAGCAGGAGAAAAATCAGCTGCCATGATAAAATCAAAGGAGCTTCTTCCGCTGACAGGTTATATCCACGGCGGTTGCTCTCCCATCGGGATGAAAAAACAGTTCAGGACATTCATTCATCATACAGCAGAGAGCCTTGATACAATTTATTGCAGCGGCGGTAAGATCGGCTTTCAGATCGAGCTGCCGCTTTCTTCCCTGCGTAAGGTCATAAATGTTGAATCAGCCGATCTGATAAGATAATTTCCGCTGTTTTCAGTTATATAAAAATGTATAAAAATGTTACATTAAAAATATTTACATCAGGCAGTTTTTTTATTATAATAATATTGTATGCTTTTACCTGAATCAGTGAAATTCTTTTTTTATTCCTGAATCCGTGAAACTCATTATTGATTGTTCTGAAAAACCCAGAGATAATGCGTTGTTTTATGCATTTCAGGTTTTTAAGTTGTTCACCCATANCACCCCTAGGGCACTTCCTTCGGGCGCCTGCCGCCTGGCTGAAATGAAAACCCGGAAGGTTTAAAAAAAGATTTAATTCAATTTCACGGATTCAGGTTATTGATTGAGTAATTCCGCTGATGAAGCGTGGTTTTATACATTTTCCTACATTTTGTCCCTCACCCATATGTTGCAGCTTCTCCAGCCCATCCCCCTACACCTTCCCGGAGGGAAGGGGAGAATTAAGAGGACGGCGTCAGTCGGGCTTCGCCCGCCTGACGCCTGAATATAATAAAATCTTTTCCACAATTTCACGGATTCAGGTTATATTATGAATAATCTGTTCTTTTTCCGTTGAGGATATCCTGCTTGTTTTCATGCTTTCACATCAGCTGATGTTCATCCGATACGGAAAGTCTGAGCTGCGGACATTTATATATATTTTTTAAGCAGCTGAATAATACATCCAGCCTAAGGAGGCAGATCAAATGTTTGAATACGTATCAAAGGCTCAGGAGGTTCTTTCTGAGGTCAACAAGGCTATTCTTGGCAAAAAAGACGAAATATGTGAAATCATGACTGCTTTTCTCGCAAACGGTCATGTACTTCTTGAGGATATCCCGGGTGTCGGAAAAACAACTCTTGCCGGAGCCTTTGCGGCAGCAATGGGTCTTGACTGCAAAAGAGTACAGTTTACTCCGGATGTAATGCCCTCTGACCTGACAGGTTTTTCTATTTACAGACGTGATGAAGAAAAATTCGTGTTTCAGGAAGGCAGTGTGTTCACAAATCTGCTTCTTGCCGATGAGATCAACCGTACCTCCCCGAAAACCCAGTCAGCACTTCTTGAAGTAATGGAGGAACGCAAGGTATCTGTTGAGGGCACCACAAGAGATGTTCCCGATCCGTTTATCGTAATCGCTACGCAGAACCCGTCCGGTGCAAGCGGTACCCAGATGCTGCCCGAGGCTCAGATCGACCGTTTTATGATAACCCTGTCCCTCGGCTACCCTGATTTTGAAAGCGAGCTTGAGATAGCACGCTCCGTTGGCACAGGCTCAAGAATTGATACTGTAAAGCCTGTCCTTGATGCAGGAACATTCTCTGCAATGCAGAAGGATATACATAATGTCTTTATAAAGGATGAGGTATATACATATATACTCAAGCTTGTGGATGCAACAAGAAACCATCCCCACATTGAAAGAGGTGCAAGTCCGAGAGCAACCATCGCTCTCGTAAAATGCGCCAAGGCATACGCATGGCTTGCAGGCAGACAATTCGTTATTCCGAGCGATGTCATGACCCAGCTTCCCTTTGTGCTCAGCCACAGGATAATCCTCAGCGCAGCAGCAAAAATGGGAAATATCAGAAAAACAGATATTATCAGCAGTATCGCACAGACTGTTGAGATGCCGTATATGGGAGCAAAAAAATGAAAAAGCTTGTGACCGTGCTTCTGCTTCTGCTTGCATGGTATTTTGCCGGAATGAACAGACAGCCGTATGTTATGGCAGCTGTTCTGTGCGGCATAATATTTGTAGCCCTGTCCTTCGTCCTTACAAGGATACTGCGAAAAAGGCTGTCTGCGGATATACCAAAGCAGAGCAATATCATACATAAAAACACTCAGGCTGAATTTATAGTTACAGCAGCAAACAAAAGCCGCCTGCCTGTCAATAAGTATAAGCTCACACTGAAAATGAAATACAGAGGCTCAGATTCCTCAGTCGTCAAACGACTCAGCGGAAGCGCCTGCCCTGTCAGTTATAATGATGACAATTCCGCTGTTGTCTATTTTGCCGCTCCGTACAGCGGTATCATTGACGCAGAGATAACAAGGATCCGTGTGTACGATTATTTTATGATCTTCTCAAGCTCAAAAAAGCTCAGGGGAAAAACCGGCGAGGTCGCAGTTCTGCCTTCACCAAAGAAAATGAATATCAAGCTTCCTCCCTTCGGTACATATACAAACGAACCGGTGGCAGAAACCTCCTTTGACAAGCCCGGAGAGGATCACAGCGAGATCAGGCTTATCCGTGAATACCGTGAGGGCGATCTCACAAGACATATTCACCGCAATTACAGCGCAAGAACGGAAAAGCTCTGGGTCAAGGAATATCAGAGGGAAAACGACTTTATTTTTGATATGTATATAGATTCCTCAAGCGATCATACTATGACTGCCGGGGACAGGGACGCATTCTACGAGATGGTAAGTGCAGTTATACATAATCTCATGGAAAACGAAATAATGCTCAGAATACATTATTACGACAGAGAAAAGGGCGGTATCGTTCTGTACGAGCTTTCTGACGCTGAAAAAACTGATGAATTCGTTATCCTGCTGCTCAAGGCTGACGCCTTCTGCAGCAGGGAGGAATATGAGAGCGTATGCAATATCGCAGCAATCGAAAATGCTATGATACTGACAGCAGCCCTTGAATGGTCCTTCCGAGGAAGACCAGTGTATAAATTTGAAAAAAATAATATCGAGCTTGAGCTTGTCAACAGATACTTTGATCTGACATAAGGCTTTTCGATTCGTTTTTCACGGAGGTGAGAAAAATCAAACGGAAAAAAATCAATATCCGCACGGAGGAATTCGGACTTACAAGAAAGCAGAAAAACGAAGCCGACAAGATAAACCGTATTCCCGACAGCTCTCCTGTACTTATAATAATGTATCTGCTGGGTCTGCTCGGAATGATAATCGCCATCGGTGAAACACTTGAAATTACTGAAAGTCCTGTTTTCATACTGATCTGTGCAGGTGTTACTGCCCTGTCCTTCGTGCTGTGGTATTCATATATTCATCACAATAAATATTTCAAGTATATCATTCTCGGCTTCTGCGGACTGATAATTCTTCTGCTGATACCGGGCTGGTCCGGTCTGACCTCATCCTTATCCTCCGGTCAGCCGGAAGCTGTCAGCGATAATATTCAGAATATGCTCCCTGCCGTGCTGTCTCTTGTGACGCTGCTGTTCTTTTATCTTGAATTCGTTCTCAGACGGCACTCCATACTTTTTATCCTCTGTATGGGAATCGTGATCCTGGGACCTGCCGTGGGAATGAAAGCAGAGCTTGTACCTGTATTGATGATAGTGATCTTCCAGTTCGGCTTTTATGTACTGAATACAAATATTTCACTCAGACGCTCAAGACTTAAAACAAAGGGCAACGCAAAGGCTTCTGCCCTGAGTACGATCGTCACAGCCGTTATACTTCTCATCGCCTTTATCCCTGCGCTAATCACAGAGCATATTTTTGAGGATAACATTTTTGTGCAGGTATATCAGGCGGACGGCTATCTCCAGGATGGCATCAATACATTGTTCGGTAATTATTCCACCAATATCTCCGACGGTTCAGTAAGCAGAGGAAATCTCAGACAATCCGGCACTCCGCTGATGGATCTCTATGCAGACGACCTTCCAGAGGACAGGCTTTACCTGAAAAGCTTTGTCGGCAGCACCTATAACGGAAGATCATGGACAAATGCATACGAACCGCAGAGAGCTTTGTTTGAATACTTTACACAGGATGAGGACGGACGAGGCGATTACCGGAGAATGAGAATGTCCTTTTACAGAGAGCCATTTGTCATCGAAATGATAAACAGGGTATCCTCGGATTACTACAAAAGATATCTTCGTGCCTTGAACGAGCTTACCGGACTAGAGCTTATCACCTATGATTACGATTACAAATCAGGCTTTGGCTACTGCTTTGATAAAAACGGCAGAGAGGTCGCCATAAGCAGCGACGTCCCGAATGATATCAGATATGAGGACAGTATGAGCAGCTACATCTCTGATCAGGCTGTTACAGCTGAAGATGACGCTCCGATCGCCTATATTTTTAAAGAGGACTGTACAGACGAAGTATATGGGGATGAGCTTTCGGATGAGATAATTGATTATCTGAACGATCCTGAAAGCAGCAGGATCAAGGAGATCTTTTATCTTGATAATTCCAGACTGCCTTCCTATCCGACTCTTCTGAGCAATACCTCACAATCAGAGGCAATCACCGACATCTATTCCTCCTTCGGCAGACAGAATCTTATCTATGACCCGGAAAAACGTGCCTTTGATATCCAGATCGCAGACCCTGCCAGCTCCTCCGGATATAAAGGCTCACAGAATCTCAGGATAGAACCCAAGGGCAATAACCTTACGGCAGTATGCTATCCTTACTATCCGGCAGCCGGAGAAGGCTACGGCTCAGTCGGTGCTGACAGCGGGACCACCTCTCAGCCATATACCATAGAATATTACAACCAAAGCAAGATCAGTATGTCCGGACGATGGAAGGATGTTCCTGATTATGAAAATTTCATAGATGAATACCGCACCGAGGCTGACGAGCTTTACACATATTATTTAACCTCTTACCCGAGACTCCAGCAGCTCTGCAATGAAACAAAGCTTAATACGGACAATGTCAATGAGGTCACTACATTTATTCTGTACACGCTCCAGACCCACGCAAAGTATTCCAAAACCCCCGGAAGCGTTCCGTTCAATTCAGATACTATCGAATACTTTCTTTTCGACAATCATCAGGGCTTCTGTGTTCATTTCGCAAGCGCTGCCGCCCTGATGTACAAAATGTACGGCATACCTGCAAGATATGTCACAGGATATTCTGTACATTCGACTGATTTCGACGAACTGGAATCGGGCATCACAACGCACGATATAACGATGAACTATAAAATGGAGATCAGCGATAAATATGCCCATGCGTGGGTAGAGATATTTCTCAAGGATTACGGCTGGGTTCCCGTTGAGGTAACACCGACCATGGATGGTGTTATGAACGCAAAATACCCGGGCTTCGACAGTGCGGTAATGTCAAATATAATGAATGAGCACGGATGGAAGTTCGTGGTCAGAAATTCAGACGGAAACATTGTCTCCGGCTCTGACGGCGGAGATTCCGGATTTGATACGGATACTTTCATAAGTCTTGTTTTATCCTGTATTCTCGTACTTTCTGCATTTTCAATGATCGTTGTTTTTGCAAGATACTACTGGCTTATAAACCGCAGCAAAAACGCAAGCTGCCGCGTCATTTTCGACAGGCTTATACGTATGCTGCATTATTGCGGACTGCTGACGGATAAAAACGGCTCTGAAAAAGACTTTGCAGCTGCTCTGTCCTCTGCTGTACCGGAGATAAGCGATGAGGAAGCCGATCGGATAATCAGGATACTTGAAGCCGAAAGCTTCTCAGAGAGCCATGCTCCCGCTGATGATGAGGTATTTGTAAGAGAGAAATACGCTGCAGCAGCAGAGGCGCTTTATGCACGCCAGAGATGGTTCAGAAAACCTGTGTTCCGTTTTATCATGGGCTTCAGATAATATTCAGCAACAATTTCCCGGCGGTGCGTCTTAAAGTTTCTTTACACGCTGCCGGGAGTACAGTTTGCCATTAACTGGTAAAATTTTGTACTTTCATCAGAAATCCCAAAAAAATAATCAAACCTGCTGTCAAACGCTTGACAGCAGGTTTTTTTAGTGATATAATTTTAAAATGCACCATTATAGAAAAGTATGCCGTTATGGGGGCAAAAACACAGTTTCAGCCCTTGACTTACAAGCATATTAGCACATTTCTCTGAAAAAATCAAGTGTTAATTTTTCATAGCGGTGCGGGCAATTATTTTCATATACGAGCCTGCAGCTCATACAAAAGCAGGTCATCATAAGAATTTGAATGGAGTGATTGTATGGTAAACGTCAAACCCGTTCATCTGGGCAAGACTGAACGAATGAGCTTTTCACACATCGACGAGGTGCTTGAAATGCCTAACCTCATCGAGATCCAGAAGGACTCTTACAAATGGTTCCTTGAAAAGGGACTCAAGGAGGTCTTCGAGGATGTTTCCGGTATCACAGACTTCTCCGGAAGTATCGTACTGGATTTCGTGGATTATAAGCTCGATACTACAAAGCCTAATTACAGCATCGCTGAATGTAAAGAGAGAGATGCTACATATTCTGCTCCCCTGAAGGTAACTGTACAGCTTACAAAGCCTAACGGCGAGGTACAGAACCATAAGGATATCTTTATGGGCGATTTCCCTCTTATGACTCCGAGCGGTACGTTCGTCATCAACGGTGCGGAACGTGTCATCGTATCACAGCTCGTCAGATCGCCGGGCGTTTACTATAAAATGGATCACGACAAATACGGAAACAAGCTTTTCAGCGCAACCGTTATCCCGAACAGAGGCGCATGGCTTGAATACGAAAACGATGCAAACAATGTTTTCTTCGTTCGTATAGATAAAAACAGAAAGCTTCCTGTTACCACCTTCATCCGTGCTCTGGGATATGAAAACGGTCTTGAAACAGACAGCGAGATCATTGATTATTTCGGCGCTGACAAGCTCATCACCGCCACTCTCGAAAAGGATAATACAAACAACGGTGAGGATGCACTCAAGGAAGTATACAAAAAGCTCCGACCAAGTGAACCGGCAACAAAGGACGCTGCCCAGACTCATATCAATAACCTCTTCTTCGACCCCAGACGCTATGATATGTCAAGAGTAGGAAGATATAAATACAATAAAAAGCTCGGCATTGCCAACCGTCTTGCAGATCAGGTGCTTTCACGCCCGATCATAAGCGATGAAGGCGAGCTTATCGCTGAGGAAGGCGAATTTATCTCCAAGGAAAGAGCTATGGAGATCGAAAACATGGGTATCACCGTAGCCTATGTCAGACCGCAGGCTAACTTCGGTGAGGAACAGGTCGAGGAAGTAAAGATCATTTCAAACGGTATGGTCGATATTTCAAAATATGTTTCCTTTGACGCAAATGCTGAATGCGGTATCAATGAAAAGGTACGCTGGTGCATACTCAAGGAGATCCTTGCCCTCGGACTTGATGATGAGGACCTCAAAGCAGAGATCAGAAAGAATAAGGACGCCCTGATCCCCAAGCACATTATCGTTGACGATATCTATTCAACGATCAACTATATGCTCACTCTTTCCCACGGCATCGGTACAACTGACGATATCGACCATCTCGGAAACAGAAGAATACGCTGCGTAGGCGAGCTTCTCCAGAATCAGTTCCGTATCGGCTTTACAAGACTCCAGAGAGTCATCACGGAAAGAATGACCTCTCAGGCTCAGGATTACGATCATATTGATCCCAAGGCTCTTATCAATATCCGTCCCGTGACTGCTGCAATAAAGGAATTCTTCGGCTCTTCCCCGCTTTCACAGTTCATGGATCAGAATAACCCCCTTGCAGAGCTTACACATAAAAGACGTCTTTCAGCACTTGGTCCCGGCGGTCTTTCAAGAGACCGTGCAGGATTTGAGGTACGTGACGTTCACTATACACATTACGGCCGTATGTGTCCTATCGAGACCCCTGAAGGACCTAACATCGGACTTATCTCATATCTCGCAACCTTCGCAAAGATCAATGAATATGGTCTTATTGAGGCGCCTTACCGCAAGGTCGATAAGGAAACAGGCATCGTAACAGATCATGTTGACTATATGACTGCTGACATGGAGGATAACTTCATCGTCGCTCAGGCGAATGAACCCCTTGACGAGGAGGGTCATTTCGTAAACGCAAAGATCGTCGGCAGACACCGTGATGAATTCGTTGAAGTTCCCAGAGAACAGGCTGACTATATGGACGTATCTCCGCGAATGGTTGTTTCTGTGGCAACATCAATGATCCCCTTCCTTGAGAACGATGACGCAAACCGTGCGCTCATGGGTTCAAACATGCAGCGTCAGGCTGTGCCGCTTCTCGTTACGGAATCCCCTATCGTCGGCACAGGTATGGAATATAAGGCAGGCGTTGACTCAGGCGTTTGTATCCTCTCAGAAGAGGACGGCGTTGTCAGATATGTCAGTGCAAATGAGATCAGGGTCGAATATGATTCAGGCAGGATACAGACCTTTGAGGTAACTAAATTCATGCGTTCAAACCAGGGCACCTGTATCAATCAGGTACCGATCGTTGACGTCGGTCAGCGTGTAGTAAAGGGCGAGGTCCTTGCAGACGGCCCTGCTACCCATAACGGTGAGATATCACTCGGTAAAAATGCACTCATCGGCTTTATGACATGGGAAGGCTATAACTACGAGGACGCAGTTCTTCTTAATGAAAAAATAGTTCGTGATGATGTTTATACATCTATCCACATTGAAGAATATGAAACAGAGGCAAGAGATACCAAGCTCGGACCGGAGGAGATCACAAGAGAGATCCCGAATATCGGTGAGGATCAGCTCCGTGACCTTGACGAAAACGGTATTATCCATATCGGCGCAGAGGTTCATTCAGGCGACATCCTTGTCGGTAAGGTAACTCCCAAGGGAGAAACAGAGCTTACAGCTGAGGAAAGACTCCTGCGTGCGATCTTCGGCGAAAAATCAAGAGAAGTAAGAGATACCTCTCTCCGTGTTCCTCACGGTGAATACGGTATTATCGTAGATGTAAAGGTATTCAATAAGGAAGACCCGGACAGCGAGCTGTCTCCGGGTGTAAATAAAGTAGTACGCTGCTATATCGCACAGAAGCGTAAGATCCAGGTCGGCGATAAGATGGCAGGCCGTCACGGTAACAAGGGTGTCGTTTCAAGAATCCTTCCCGAAGAGGATATGCCCTTCCTCCCCGACGGCAGACCGCTTGATATCGTGCTCAACCCCCTCGGCGTTCCTTCACGAATGAATATCGGACAGGTGCTTGAGGTGCATCTTGGCTATGCGGCAAGAGCACTCGGCTGGAAGATCATGACCCCTGTATTTGACGGCGCTCATGAGCAGGATATTTTCCAGTGCTTCCGTGACGCAGGCATCAGCGAGGACGGTAAGATCCGACTCAAGGACGGCCGTACAGGTGAATATTTCGATAATCCTGTTACAGTAGGATATATGTACTATCTGAAGCTGCATCACCTTGTTGATGACAAGATTCATGCACGTTCCACCGGTCCCTACTCTCTTATCACACAGCAGCCCCTGGGCGGTAAGGCTCAGTTCGGCGGTCAGCGTTTCGGTGAGATGGAGGTATGGGCACTTGAGGCATACGGCGCAGCTTATACGCTTCAGGAAATACTTACAGTCAAATCCGATGACGTTGTCGGCAGAGTCAAGACCTATGAGGCTATCGTAAAGGGACAGAATATCCCGAAGCCGGGTATTCCCGAATCCTTCAAGGTACTTATCAAGGAGCTTCAGTCACTTGCTCTCGATATCAAGGTTTATGACAAGGAGGGCGCAGAGATCGACCTTGAGGCTGATCTTGACGATGATGTAATTCCGGACAACAATATTCTCGACGAAAAGAATATTATGGTCGAGGGTGACGATGACGGTTATACCTATCAGGACGAAAACGGCGAAGCCGAGGAAGCTCCGGAAACTGATGAAAATGATTTCCTCAGTGCAGCTTCGGACGATACAGATGATTTTTCCGATATGGGAGATTTCTCAGCTCTTGGCGATTCAGACGACGACTTATTTTAATCGAAAGGGGAATACCGACTGATGGAATTTAATGAATTCAGTTCTATAAAAATCGGCCTTGCCTCACCGGAAATGATGAGAAAGGAAACAAAAAAGACTATCATCAATGAACAGGGCGAGGAAGAAGAAGTTGTGATCAAAGGCTGGTCATACGGCGAGGTCACAAAACCCGAAACCATCAACTACCGTACACTCAAGCCTGAAAAGGACGGTCTGTTCTGCGAGGCCATCTTCGGCCCGACAAAGGACTGGGAGTGTCACTGCGGTAAATATAAAAAGATCCACTACAAGGGCAGGGTCTGCGAAAAGTGCCACGTTGAGATCACCAAATCAAAGGTAAGACGTGAGCGTATGGGTCATATCGAGCTTGCAGCTCCTGTTTCCCACATCTGGTACTTCAAGGGTATACCCTCAAGAATGGCACTCATGCTTGACGATATCACTCCGAGAAACCTTGAGCAGGTTCTTTACTTTGCAAAATATATAGTAACCTACGTAAAGCCCGATTCACTGGCTGAGCGTGAGATCAAAAAGCAGCAGATACTCTCTGAGGCTGAATATAAGGAATATGAAAAGAAATACGGCAGCGATTTTGAAGCAATGATGGGCGCTGAGGCTGTTCAGAAGCTTCTGGCTGAGATAGATCTTGAGGATCAGTCCAAAAAGATCAAGGCTGAGCTTGAAAACGCTTCCGGTCAGAAGAGGATAAAGCTCCTCAAAAGACTTGAGGTCGTTGAATCCTTCCGTATCTCAGGCAACAGACCTGAATGGATGATACTCAATGTCCTCCCCGTTATCCCCCCGGATATCCGTCCTATGGTACAGCTCGACGGCGGCCGTTTCGCAACAAGCGACCTCAACGATCTTTACCGCCGTGTTATCAACAGAAACAACCGTCTTAAAAAGCTTATCGAGCTTCATGCTCCGAGAATGATAATACGCAACGAAAAGCGTATGCTTCAGGAGGCTGTAGACGCTATTATCGACAACGGCAGACGCGGCAGACCTGTCACAGGTCCTTCAAACCGCAGCCTCAAATCACTTTCCGATATGCTCAAAGGTAAGCAGGGACGTTTCCGTCAGAACCTTCTCGGAAAGCGTGTTGACTATTCAGGACGTTCGGTTATCGTTGTCGGTCCTGAGCTTAAAATGTATCAGTGCGGTCTTCCGAAGGAAATGGCTCTTGAGCTGTTCAAGCCCTTCGTTATGAAGATCCTCGTAGAAAGCGGCTCTGTCGCTAATATCAAGGCAGCAAGAAAGGCTGTCGAAAGAGCACAGCCTGAGGTATGGGACGCTCTTGAGCGTGTAATCAAGGGTCACCCTGTAATGCTCAACCGTGCTCCTACACTTCACAGACTCGGTATCCAGGCATTTGAGCCTGTTCTCGTTGAGGGTAAGGCGCTCAAGCTCCACCCCCTCGCTTGTACTGCTTTTAACGCTGACTTTGACGGCGACCAGATGGCTGTACACGTTCCCCTTTCAGCAGAAGCTCAGGCAGAGGCACGTTTCCTCATGCTTGCTGCAAATAACCTGCTCAAGCCCTCAGACGGTAAGCCTGTAACCGTTCCTACACAGGATATGGTACTTGGTTCATATTATCTCACCCTCGACAAGGACGGTGAAATGGGCGAAGGCAAGGTATTCCGTGATACTGATGAGGTAATCATGGCTTATCAGACAGGCGTTATCGCCCTCCATGCAAAGATCAAGGTACGCCGTGAGGGTATATTCAACGGCAGAAAGATATCCAGACTTATCGATACAACAGTCGGACGTATCATCTTCAACAGACCTATCCCCCAGGATCTCGGTTATGTTGACAGAACTAACCCCGATAATTTCCTTAAATATGAGATCGACTTCCTTGTCGGCAAGAAGCAGCTTGGAAAGATCTTTGACAAATGTATCAAAAAGCACGGCACACAGCGTACCTCTGAGGTTCTTGACGCAGTAAAGGCTCAAGGCTACAAATACTCCACAAAGGGCGCTATCACAGTTGCAGTTTGTGATGCAACTATTCCGCCGAAGAAAAAGGAGATCATCGCTGCTGCCGAAAAAGAGATCGACAAGGTCACAGCAATGTACAGACGCGGTTACCTCTCAAATCAGGAGCGTTATGAAAAGGTAATCGGCATCTGGGAAAAGGCTACAAACGATGTTACAAGCGCCCTGAAAAACAACCTCGACAGATACAACCCGATCTACATGATGGCTGACTCCGGTGCCCGTGGTTCTATGAGCCAGATCAGACAGCTTGCTGGTATGCGCGGACTTATCGCAAATACATCAGGTAAAACCATCGAGATCCCGATCAGGGCTAACTACCGTGAAGGTCTTAACATTCTTGAGTACTTCATTTCCTCCCGTGGTGCAAGAAAGGGTCTTGCAGATACAGCTCTTCGTACAGCTGACTCGGGTTATCTTACAAGAAGACTTGTTGACGTTTCGCAGGATGTCATCATCCGTGAGGAGGACTGCGGAACAAAGGAAGGTATCGTTGTTTACGATATCAGACAGACAAGCGCAGAAACAGGCGAAGAGGTCAGCGTTTCCTATGAGAACCTCACAGGCAATCACCTCTTTGAAAACTTCTATGATCCTGCAACAGGCAAGGTACTTATCTCAACAGACCGCATAATGACTCAGCGTGATGTTGATTCGATCAAGGCTCTTAATGTTACAGATATCAGGATCCGTCCGTATGAGCAGTTCCGCTCAATGAAAAGCCAGATCGTCGGCAAGCTTCCTGCAAGCGATATCAACGATCCGAGAACAGGCGATGTGATTGCTGTCAATTCCCAGCCTATCACAGAGCAGGATGCAGACAATATCATCAACGCAGGCATAACCTCCGTTCAGGTCAAGGAGGACGATGAGATCAAGGGTTACTTCTCCTTTGCAAGTACACTCAAGGGCAGAAGGATCATGGATGACTTCTGTGACAAGGAAACCGGCAGGATGCTTATCCCTGCAAGAAAGCTTCTTACTGACAATGATATCAGGATCATCATTGAGCATGGTACAGAGCTTATCAAGCTGGTTCATTCAAGCGACGCTGACTCTATCATCGAGTCAATGCATGAACGTCTCCAGGGCAGATATCTCTGCGAGGATTACTTTGATCCGCAGACAGGTGAGCTTCTCGTTTCATCTGACAAAATCATGGATGACCACGATGCAGATCTTATCGTTAACTCAGGCTGCAAGAGCATCAAGATCCGTTCAATTCTCGACTGTCGTGCAAAGCACGGTGTATGCCGCAAGTGCTACGGCTCCAACCTTGCAAACGGTATGCCGGTTACCATCGGCGAAGCAGTTGGTATCATTGCTGCCCAGTCCATCGGTGAGCCGGGCACACAGCTTACAATGCGTACCTTCCATACCGGCGGTGTCGCAGGCGGTGAGGATATCACACAGGGTCTTCCCCGTGTTGAGGAGCTTTTCGAGGCAAGAAAGCCGAAGCACATTGCCATCATCACAGAGATCGGCGGTCAGGTCAAGCTCGAGGACAGAAATGCTGTCATCACAAGCACTGATCCTGCTGAGGCTCTTGAAAACAATAAAAACGGCATTACAAGCAAGACATATCTCATTCCCTTCGGTGCACGTACAAAGGTCAAGAACGGTCAGATGGTAGAACCCGGCGATCTTCTTACTGAAGGCTCAGTTGATCCGCACGAGATACTCAACATCAAGGGCGCAGCTGCTGTTCAGGACTACCTTATCGAAGAAGTTCAGAGTGCATACCGTCTCCAGGGTGTTGATATCAACGACAAGCACATCGAAGTAATAGTACGCCAGATGATGAAGAAGGTCCGCATCGAGGATGCAGGAAGCACTGATCTTCTCCCCGGCTCACTCGTTGACAAGGGTAATTTCTACGCTGCAAACGAGGAGGTTGAAAAGAGGATCGCTGCCGGCGAGGAGGGACTTTCAACAGCCACCTATTCACCGACTCTTCTCGGTATCACAAAGGCTTCACTTGCCACCGATTCTTTCCTTTCAGCTGCGTCATTCCAGGAAACAACAAGAGTTCTCACAGACGCTGCTATCAAGGGCAAGGTTGATCCGCTGATGGGACTTAAAGAAAATGTACTCATTGGTAAGCTTGTACCTGCCGGTACAGGTATGGCAAGATACAGAGATGTTGAGATTGAAGAAAACATCCCTGCTATCTATCCGGCAGAGCTTTGATTCTGAGCAATAATTAATTCCACATAATTACATACCGTCCGTCTGGTGTACACTCCGGCGGACGGTATTTTTTATACTATTCAATTTCTTTTTTACAATAAACGGTGTGAATTCAGAATAAAAAAAGTATAGTCTTTTTAAAATAAAAAAAAACAGTATTATTCGGTGATTCCCGGTTTTTTCTGACATCAGCTTTTTTCAGGCAGGCGTCCGTGCGGACGCAGCCAAAGAGAAGAACCATAAGAGAAGGGGCGCTGCCCCTCCTCTTAAGTTTCCTCTCTTTGGAAATCTCACCTCCTTATCTCCACCCCGCCCCCGCTGCGCTGCCCACCGCCCGCGGTGTGCGTGCTCGCTTACTGCACTCCCTTCCCCACGCTGCGCTGCCTGCGGCGTGCTCGCTTACTTTTGTAGCGGCGGTTAGTTTTGTGTGAGTGTGGGTGAATTCGTTACGCTAAATAAAATGGCTCCCTCCCCGAGGGAGCTGTCAGCGAAGCTGACTGAGGGAGCGTACAACAGTACGCAAATATTTTTCACTATTCACTATTCGTTATTCATTGAGCGAACGAAGTGAGCGTTTCTGCTCATATATTTTTATCTTTTTTGATACCGAAGGGGTGTGGGGGCGACCGGAAAGCTCCCGCATTTCGCTTCAAATTCAAGTAAAATGTAACAGGCGTGCGCAGCACGCCTGCCGCCGTCCCCTGAAGTCTCCCCCTTCCCTTTGGGAAGGGGGACGGGGGGATGGGCAGGAGAAGCTGCACCTTATGGGGGAACAACTTAAAAACCTGAAATGCATAAAACAACGCATTATCTCTGGGTTTTTCAGAACAATCAATAATGAGTTTCACGGATTCAGGTATTATTTCTTTTTTATAGAGTTGATTTCTATGGGAGGCACACATTCGAGTAAAATAATTTGGGGACTTTTAAAGCAGAAATAATATCAGCAGTTCAGGTTCAAAAGCGCTGGCGATTCCCGAGTAAAACTTTTTTCAGACTGACTAAGCCGTGAATTGCGACCCCGGCGGCACGCGATGGTGTAAAATATTTCTGGAAGTTTTTAAAGAATTATAATCAGGTCAGAAAAAATCAGAGCCGCGGGAATAGAAGCAGAAGTTCTGAACCCAGAGCGCAGCGTATGCGGAGCGATAGCGCGTTGCGACACCGGCGGCACGCGTTGGTGTAAAATATTTTTGGGAGTTTTGAGGAAACTAAAATCAGCCAACATAAAAGTATCGGGCAGAAGAAATCAGAGTCGCGGGAATAAACGCGGAAGTTCCGAACCCAGAGCGCAGCGTATGCGGAGCGATAGCGCGTCGCGACACCGGCGGCACGCCGCACGGAGGGGGCGACCGGAAAGCCCCCGCATTTCGCTTCAAATTTAAGTAGAATGTAAGAAAAAAGGTTAAATAATATTTCTTTTTAAGAAAGTTGATTTCCGTGGGCACGCCGGGCGGTAAATTGACATTGGTAGTATCAAATGGTATAATAAAACAATAAAAATGTGGAGGTGACGGAAGTGGATAATGAATTTCTGTATGAGATGGATGAATTAATGAATGAAGGAAGGTTTCAGGAGGTCATTGACAGAATAAGTGAGCTTGATGAGGATGAAATGACAAATGAGTTGTATATAATGCTTGCTCATTCCCTGTCACAGTGTGCGAAATACCACGATGCTCTCAACACCCTTGAAAATATCGAGGAGGATACAGCAGATGATGATATGGGATATCATCTTGAAAAAGCCGGGGCATTGTTCGGTCTGCATCATTACACCTCGGCAGTCAGGGAAGCAAAGGTATGCCTTGAGATAGATGACACCTGTGTGGAGCCGTGGCTTATTCTTTGTCTGATATATCAGGAAACAGGAAATGAAGCTCAGTTCAACTATGCCTCGGAAAGGGCAAGGGAAATTGATGAAGAAGCATGGGATAATATCTTCGGCGACAAAATTTCCGAGCTTGAGCTTTATGAGGATGACGAGCTGAATATCGTCCTGGATTTTATTTCAAAGCATTTCGGTGTTCCTGTCAAAATGTTCAGATATCAGGATGAAAACGGTCAGTCCCAGCCTCATCCCATAAACTGCCTGCTTATCCCCCCGGATGAGCAAAATGATTTCTTCAAGATAGTATCAACAGGTATCGGAGCTTACAGAGGTATTGATAAAAATCGGAATGATATTGTGCATCGTATTGAGATGGCTGCATTTCTTCCGTCTGAGCTTTCTGTAGAGGAAATCGAAAATAAATATGCCTGGATAGCAAGGATCATGCGTCAGTTCGGAGAAATGATACAGCTTGAAGGCTCCTGGCTGGATGCAGGTCATACAGTTGCTTACGGTGATGTTCTTGACAGCAGCGTAAGCTATAACGGCGTTATCTTCAATGATGTATTTGTTGATACTCCTGAACGTGAAAAATGTATGCTTCCCTGCGGAGAGGAGGTTCATTTCCTGCGTTTCATACCTCTATATGAGGAGGAAATGATGTTCAAGATAGAGAACGGTTATCCGGCGCTTTTCCGTAAGCTTGAACAGCTGCCGCCGGAACAGATAGATGTCATTATTCCTGACAGACCTGACACCTGCCTTGACAGCAAGGTCAAAAAGTGGTCCCTTCCGAGAAGCTCAATGGAGACGCTCATTGACTGGAACGGTCCTGACGGCTGCTATGCCACAGACAGGATCACTGTGGACGGCTGCAGGGTCGGGTTCATGTACCGTCAGAAACCGGATAATAAGCTTGACAGCGGATGGCGCTTCCTTGCCGGTGATGAAAGCGAGGATTATATGAATGATATAAATAACATGGATATCTTCTGTCTTAATACTATCTGCAACTATGATCCTGATATCATTGAGCATCTGGAAAGCCCTGTCGGTAGTGTTTTTTACAGAGATGCTGACGGCTCCTTCAAGATGGCGGGACATATGTTCTGACCGTTTTTTCACACATACGAGCAAGGGAGTGTTTATTTGTCAAAGAAAAGAACGCTGTTATATCCTGCTGTTCCTGCCGTTTTCTGTACATTGCTATGGGGCACGGCTTTCCCGGGAATCAAAGCAGGATATGAATTATTTTCAATAAGTAATGATGACGCAGGCTCAAAGATACTCTTCGCCGGACTTCGTTTTTTTCTGGCAGGTTTCATTGTACTTTTTATCGGTGCAGTCAAGGAAAAAAAGCTCAGAAGGCTTTTACCGCATAAAAAGGATATACCGCCCATCTCGCTTCTTGCCTTTTTTCAGACATTTCTGCAATATTTTCTGCTTTACCTCGGAATATCTTCCGTTTCCGGGACACGCTCGGCAATTTATACATCTGCCGCTGCTTTTGCAACGGTTTTAGCTTCGCCGCTGTTTTTCAGGAGCGACAGCCTTACCGTCAAAAAAATATCCGGCTGCATTGTGGGAATAATCGGTATTGTATATATGTCTGCATTTTCCGGCAGTCTTGGAGACTTTACCATTTTCGGCGACGGTCTTGTCATACTTTCAAACCTTTCCGGCGCAGCAGGAAATATTGTAAGCAAGAAGATCACAAATGAAAACAGAGGTGCAGTTCTTGTGTCCGGCTGGCAGCTTATTATCGGCGGTGCTGCACTTACAATAACAGGCATTGCAGCAGGCGGCAGACTCACCACAGAATCTGCAAGCGGCTGGCTTGTTCTTTTATATCTTGCCGCAATGGCAGGCATTGCCTTTATGATCTGGACGGAGCTTCTCAGAAAAAATCCGGTCAGCCGTGTAGCAGTTTTCAATCTTCTGATACCGGTATTCGGAACAATGTGGTCAGGGATTTTCCTTGGAGAAAATATCTTCACTGCGTCAAATATGATTGCACTCATACTTGTATGCTCAGGAATATTCCTTGTTAATTTTTCACCGGTCCGGAAAAACACAGATATATAAAAAATTATTCACAGATAATGCCGCAGCTGGCGGCTGTTTCTTAATATGATACGGAGATGATCTGAATGAAGGATATACGTTCCCTCGCAATATGGGGAGATTCAATACTCAAGGGCGTTATTTATGATGAGGCATTGGAAAAATATCGTCCCTGTGACAATACAGCTGTTGATATCCTGTGCAAAAAATTTCCGGAGCTTGAGATAAAAAATAATTCACGCTTCGGGAATGTTATTTCAAAGGGCAGAAAGCTCATTGAAAAATCACTTGCCTCGGGGTACAGACCTGATGCAGCAATAATCGAATTCGGAGGAAACGACTGTGATTTTGCGTGGAGAGAGGTTTCAAAAGAATACCTCTCCGATCACGAGCCGAATACTCCACTGGATATCTTTATCAAACAGCTTTATGAAATTGCCGCACTGCTTCGTGAAAATGATATCCAGCCGATCATAATGAACCTTCCCCCTATCAGTGCGGACAGATATTTTGACTGGTTCTGCCGTGACAGCGAAACAGACCCGGAGCGTGTGCTGCACTGGCTTTGCGAAAAGCAGATAATCTACCGTACACAGGAGCGCTATTCCCACTGTGCGGATATGGCTGCAAAGGAGCTTGGGATTCCGCTGCTTGACATACGAACAGAGCTTTTAGGCATCAGAAATTACGGAGATTATCTCAGCGCAGACGGCATACATCTCAATGCATCGGGTCAGGAGGTGCTGGGAGAAACACTTTCAGCCCAGTTTGGAAAAATTTTAAGAGGTGACAGAATATGAATTTCAGAGTCGGACATGGTTATGATGTACATAAATTTGCTAAAAACAGGAAGCTTATTCTCGGCGGAGCAGATATTCCGTATGAATATGGTCTTGACGGACACAGCGATGCCGATGTTGTTGTCCATGCGATAATGGACTCACTTCTCGGAGCAGCGGCTCTGGGTGACATCGGTCTGCATTTTCCTGACACAGACGATAAATACAAGGGTGCTGACAGTCTTGAGCTTCTGCGTCATGTCTGCGCAATGCTCAGACAAAGAGGCTATGAGCCGGGCAATATTGATGCCACAATAATCGCACAGGCGCCGAAGCTTCGACCGTATATTGATACCATGCGTGAAAACATTGCGAAAGCCATGGATACAGATATAACTGCTGTCAATGTAAAAGCAACAACCGAAGAGAAGCTCGGCTTTACAGGCAGGCTTGAAGGTATTTCCGCACACTGCATTGCACTGATCTACAAAGCCTGAGCTGTAATGGATGGTGAAATGAATGAATGCTCTTATAATAAACTGCAGCCCTGTCAGAAACGGAGCTACTGCAGAGATCGTCAGAATGGTTTCCGGAAAGCTTTCAGAAAAATATGAAACAAAAAGCATATGCATTGATGATTACAGCTTTGCCTTCTGCAAGGGCTGCCGAAGCTGTCACAGGAGTGCAAAATGCGTTATCAACGATGACATTGAGCTTATAATGGATGAATTTGAAAAAGCTGATATCATAGTATGTGTCTCTCCCTCATACTGGGCTGATATCCCCGGTCAGTTCAAGGCTTTTATTGACAGATGCACCCCCTGGTGCAACACACATGAGCCTCACCGCAGTCTGAGCAGAGGAAAGAAGGGCTATTCCATTGCACTGAGAACAGGTCCCGGGATGAAGGAATGTGAAAGGATCATAAGCAGCATAGAGCACTTTTACGGTCATCTGGAAATTGAATGCTGCGGCAGTCTGGGACTTTGCTCGGTCGAATACAAGGAAAACCTTGAGCCAAAAACAAATGAAATACTGAGTTTCTGTGAGCAGATATGATTTTTCGGATCCTTTGCTTACACTCAGCAGACATAAAAACTCATTCTGATTATGCAATAAAAAGAAGCGAAAGCAGTGAATACGATCACTGTTTTTCGCTTCTTTTCTGAGTTTATGAAAAATTCCGGTTTTCATACTATTCTTTGATATAAAGCAAACTTATTTCCATAGAATAAAAACCTGAATCCGTGAAACTCATTATTGATTGTTCTGAAAAACCCAGAGATAATGCGTTGTTTTATGCATTTCAGGTTTTTAAGTTGTTCACCCATAA
>CACWVH010000042.1:0-9615 GCA_902764235.1 uncultured Ruminococcus sp. | reverse complement strand
CACCCCTAGGGCACTTCCTTCGGGCGCCTGCCGCCTGGCTGAAATGAAAACCCGGAAGGTTTAAAAAAAGATTTAATTCAATTTCACGGATTCAGGTAAAAAATCAATCTCCGTTTCAAAGCTTACTTATAAGTCTGAAATAATAAAAGGTAAAGTCTGTTTCTGATGAAGATCAATATGAGTGATGTAAGGGATGTTTTTTTCAGTGATTCCTTGGTTTCTTCTGACCGCAGTTGTCGAAGGAAAAGCGTCCGCAGGATGCGGACGCAGCCAAAGAGAAGAACCATAAGAGAAGGGGCGCTGCCCCTCCTCTTAAGTTTCCTCTCTTTGGAAATCTCTCCTCCTTATCTCCACCCCGTTACCGCTGCGCTGCCCACCGCCTGCGGTGTGCGTGCTCGCTTACTGCACTCGCTCGGTGCGCTGCACTGCCTGCGGCGTGCTCGCTTACTTTCGTAGCAGTGGAAAGTTCTGTGTGAGCGTGAGCGGCTTCGTTTCGTTGATTCAGAAATTTGTGTGTCGCTGTTTACTTTTGGTTCAATAGTGAAGTATTTGTACGTAAATATTATTATTTTTTCACTATTCGTTATTCATTGAGTAAACGAACTGAGCGTTTCCGTTCTTCCGATGTCGAATTCTATTTTACCGTCGTTGACAACTGCTTCAATGGTGTCGCCGCTTTTAATAGTGCCCTCAAGCATTTTTTCGGAAATTTCATCCTCTATTTTTGACTGGATAGCTCTTTTGAGAGGTCTTGCGCCGTACACATCGTCATATCCTGCCTTTGCAACAGCTGAAATAGCTTCATCGGAGAAATACGCTCTGATACCAAGCTCCTCAAGTCTTTTTGCAAGTCCCTCAAGAAGTCTTTCTGCGATCTTACCGATATCAGCCTCGCTGAGCTTTTTGAATACGATAATATCATCTACTCTGTTGAGGAATTCAGGCTTGAAAAGCTGCCTGAGCTCCCCGAGAACAGATTGTCTGATCTGTTCATCATCAGCACTGCCGCTGTCCTCGCCGCCGAAGAAGCCAAGACTTTTCTGTTTTTCTGTGATAAGCCTTGCACCCACGTTTGAGGTCATAATAATGACGGTATTGCGGAAATTGACGTGCCTTCCCTGACTGTCAGTAAGTCTGCCCTCGTCAAGAATCTGCAAAAGCATATTGAAAACATCCGGATGAGCCTTTTCGATCTCATCGAAAAGCAGTACACTGTACGGTCTGCGTCTGACAGCTTCTGTCAACTGACCGCCCTCGTCAAATCCGACATAACCGGGAGGTGAACCGATAAGCTTTGATACGGTATGCTTTTCCATATATTCTGACATATCAAAGCGCAGCATAGCATCCTCATCGCCGAACATTGCCTGGGCAAGAGCCTTGCAAAGCTCCGTTTTTCCCACACCTGTGGGACCTAAGAATATGAACGAACCAACCGGTCTTTTCGGATCCTTGAGTCCGACTCTGCCACGGCGGATAGCTCTTGAAACAGCAGATACTGCCTCATCCTGTCCTACGATCCTGTCATGGAGAATATCCTCAAGACGCAGCAGCCGCTGGCTTTCTTCCTCAGTCAGTTGCACTACGGGAACTCCCGTCCAGCTTGAAACTATCTCGGCGATATCCTCTGCATTGACCTCGTCATTTTTGCGCTCATTCTTTTCTTCCCATCTTTTTTTCCTTTCCTCAAGCTTATCCCTCAGCTCCTTCTGCTCGTCACGAATCTCAGCTGCACGCTCGAAATCCTGTGTATTTATCGCTTCTTCCTTTTCCTGCTCAAGCTGTCTGCATCGGTTTTCCATATCCTGAAGGTCATCCGGCGCAGTATAGGTACGCAGTCTTACACGGGATGCTGCCTCATCAATAAGGTCGATCGCCTTGTCCGGCAGATATCTGTCCGCAATATATCTTGAAGAAAGTTTGACCGCTGCATCAATAGCCTCGTCAGTTATCCTTATCTTGTGATGCGCTTCATATTTGTCACGAAGTCCCTTGAGTATCTCTACTGCCTCACGCTCGTCAGGCTCACCGACTGTTACCGGCTGGAATCGTCTTTCAAGAGCCGCATCCTTTTCGATATATTTGCGGTATTCGTTGATGGTGGTAGCACCGATGACCTGAAAATCACCTCTTGCAAGAGAGGGCTTGAGAATATTTGAAGCATCAGCAGAGCCTTCCGCTGCTCCTGCACCGATAATGGTATGAAGCTCGTCTATGAAGAGTATAATATCCTTGCTTTTCTTTACCTCATCAATAGCTGCGTTTATCCTTTCCTCAAAGTCGCCCCTGAACTTAGTTCCTGCCACCATTCCTGTCAGATCAAGAGAGATTATTCTCTTGTTTTTAAGCGGCTCCGGTACGTCACCGGAAACGATCTTCAGAGCAAGTCCCTCAGCTATTGCAGTTTTACCGACACCCGGTTCACCGATAAGACAAGGGTTATTCTTTGTGCGCCGTGACAATATCTGAATAACACGCTCAATCTCATTTTTTCTGCCGATAACAGGGTCGATCTCACCCTGTGACGCAGCTCTGGTCAGATCTCTGCCGAATTTTTCAAGCGCAGATTTTTTCTTTCCGTCTCCGCCTGAGCCTTCGGCGCCGAAGCCCTGCTGGTCTGATGCAGCCTTCTCCTGCCCGAATATCTCCTGTATAGACTGTGCGATTGCATCTGGTCTGACGCCCGTTTCGGAAAGGAAACGGGTTGCATAGCTCCCCCGGTCTGACATAAGAGCAATGAGAATATGCTCAGTGCCCACATAACTGTTGCCAAGCTGAGCTGCCTGTCTTACTGCAAGCTGGATAATACGCTTGGTTCTCGGTGTGAAATCCCTGATGCTGAGTACAGTGGGGGATTTTTTTCCTATCGTACCCACAATACGATCAATGATCTTCTCTTTGTCTGCACCGGCACCCTCAAGTATTCTGCAGGCTGCGCTGTCTTTTTCGCTCAGAAGCCCTACAAGAATATGCTCGCTGCCGATATAACTGTGTCCCATAGACTGTGCAGCTTCAATAGCTGCATTTACTGCATTATTAGCCTTTTCTGTAAATCCGTCAAATCTGAACATATGGTTCCCTCCTTTTCCTTTCCCCGGCGTGCCGCCTGTGTCGCGATTCACGTCTTAGTCAATCTGAAATAGTTTTCTCAGGCACCGCCGGCTTCTTTCTGCCTGAACTGCTAAAACCATCTATGATTTAAGGAAACGCTGATTAATACATTAATCAGTGTTTGGGGTGTGGGGGTGCGGGTGTCCGGTGGACATCGCTGCTTCGCAGCAGCACCGACCGAGCCGGCAGGCGAGACAAGCCCCAGTATAGCCACTTCTGACTTGCTTCAAATATCAAAATGATATTTATTCAGTGTTTCCTTAAAATCCCGGAATTATTTTCACGAGCTTCAGTCGCCCTGCTCAAGCCTTCTGTTTGCAGGCACCTGTTTTCTGAGCAGTGCTGTTCTTACGACCTCCGCACGGATGCAGTCACGCTCCTGAGGCGTTATTTTCTTGCCAATATTTTTCATAAGCGTTGCAGGCTGTACCTCGATCATAAGATGGTTTATCGTATCATAATCAATGTTTTCAAATACTCCCATTTCAACTCCGAAGCGAAGAAGTGAAAGCAGCTGCATACATTCGCCATTTCCCAGAAGCTTCGCATATCTTAGCGTACCGAAAGCACGGTATACTGTATCAAGTACAGCGATATTTCCGGCAAGAGCCTTTCTTGCTTCTCTTTCCTGTGCGATAAGCTGCATTGAGATATCATGCAGGTTGCTGATAGCTTCCTTTTCCGAAATGCCGAGAGTCACCTGATTTGAAAGCTGATAGACCGAACCGTTTGAATCAGTTCCCTCACCATACATACCTCTCAGCACAAGTCCTAACTTTGAAAGGGATGATGTGATCTTTCCCATTGCTCCGCTTTCCCTCAGAGCCGGAAGATGAAGCATAAGAGAGGCTCTCATACCTGTACCGATATTAGTCGGGCACTGAGTCAGATATCCGAGCTTGTCATTGAAGGCAAAGCTGAGCTGTTCATCAAAAAGATTATCGATCTTATCAGCAAGATCAAACGCTCCGTCAAGATCCATATTCGGACGGATGACCTGAATACGGATATGGTCCTCCTCGTTTATCATAATGCTTACAGATTCATCGTCAAGAAGAAGAAGTCCTCTGCCCTGTCTGTCAGATATGAATTCAGGGCTTACAAGATGTCTTTCAACAAGAGAAACAGCCTCCTCCTGAGTAAGCTCCGACATCTGTATATACCTGAATCTTCCTGACAAAGTATTATGTCCGCCGAGAGCAGCCTCACGGACTGTAGCTGCAACACGTCTTTTTGAATCCTCACTCAGTCTCCCCGGGAACGGATAATCCCTGAGGTTTCTTGCAAATCTTATTCTTGTACTGATAACAACATCACTTATATCCTTACGTTCATTTACAGGTTCTTTCATCATAGCCGCCCCCTTATGCGTTCTGTTCGCTGCCGATATTCTTTTCAAGCTCCTTGATCTTGTCACGAAGCTCTGCTGCCTTTTCAAATTCCTGAGTTTTTATTGCCTGTTCAAGCTCATATTTGCATTTTGTGATCTCGTTTCTGACTCTTACCTCTGTGCCGGCACGTCTTGCGAGCTTGCCTGTATGATTTGTACGTCCGTGTATCCTTCTGATAGACGGAAGAAGCTCATCATAGAATTCCTCATAGCAATGTGCACAGCCAACCTTGCCTGACTTTGCGATCTCATCAAATGACGCTCCACAGAAATTGCAGCGCTTTGTCTTTTTTCTGCCCTCGTTGCTGTCCATAAAGCTTCCGAAAAGCTTGTCGATATCAAAGCCGAAGTTTGTAAAGAATGAACCGTACCCAAGCTTTGCCGCACATTCCGGACAAAGATCAAATTCCCTGAGTTCTCCGTTAAGTATAGTTTTTATATGAGTTGAAGCCTGTTACATTTTTCTCCGCTTTTTCAAAGTTTTTCAGGTTTTGGCGAGGTGTCTGCCCGCCTGCGGCGGGCAGACACCTTTCGCCATTTTACAATTGGCTATTTTAATGTATACTTATTATTTCATCATTACATGGGTAATAAGCATATTTTTCAGTATTGCTGCTCTTAGTGTGTCACGGCTTTCCTGCGGTATACAGCAATAAGCCTTATCCGAAAGTGCAGAAGTGATCATTGCATAATCATATTCGTCTATCATATTTCTTTCCACAAGATTCCCGAGTATTGCTCCGGCAGACGCTGCCGGAATACTGTCGCCTATTGAATTTACAATATGCATCATTGCGACACGCTTGTCAGTTTCTACTCTGATTATACGGATATATCCTCCGCCGCCCCGCCGGCTTTCGACTATATAACCCTGTTCAGGAGTAAAACGTGAGGTTATCACATAGTTGATCTGACTCGGCACACATCCGAGAACGCTTGCAAGCTCGTTTCTTTTTATCTCGCAGCTTCCATGAGTTTCATCAAGCATACGAATAATATACTGTGCTACAAGATCACTCATTTTCATATTTGTCACTTCCTTTCCGTCACTCTCTGACTTTCTCTGACCTTGTAAGCTGATTATATTACATAGGTCAGAAAAAGTCAAAGTCAGAAAAAATCAAAAATAGATTTATAATACAATAAAATCTCTTATATTCTCCGTAATTCTCACGAATACTATTTTTTCCTGACTTTTTTATTATTTTTGAGCACAAAAAAGCAAGGGACAATATTATATATATCCCTTGCTTTAAACATCCTTTTAAGTTCCGGAAATATTACTCGCCGCCGATGTATTTTCTGATCTGATCTTCTGTCAGTCCATTTTTGCGCATATTTCTGATTATAGAATCCATCTGTTCAGCTTTGCCGAGCTCTATGCCTTCCACTCTGCCGAGCTCTATGCCTTCCACTCTGCCCTGCTCTATGCCTTCCACTCTGCCCTGCTCTATACCTTCTCTCCTGGCATTATTGAGAGCAGATGCCTCATCATGAAGTCTTTTCTCCCTGTAATATACCTCCTGCCGGAGCTTATCATCTGCGCTGAGCTCTCTGAGCTTTACTATTGTCTGATGCACCTCGGGGATTTTCGTTTCCTTCTGGATATCCATAAGATCACCCTCCGTTTCCGCATTTATCAGTCTGAGCCATTCCTTCATAGGCTTATTATCCGAAGATGCATTTTTTATCTTCTTTAATTCAAAGAAATGGATAGAAAATTTGTCTGTCAGTATTTCTCCCCTGTTCTTTTCGGAGATCACAAAATGTGAATGATATTCCTTAGAATCAAACAGATCAAAATTGATGATATTAATACATATTGTCTGCTTGAGCTCTGCATATTCATCTCCGGAGTGAAGCTCATCGCTGTATATTCTTGACCAGTAGTATAAAGTTCTGTCCTTGAAATCAGGCTCGCTGTTGACCTGCATTTCTATATTGACTATCCTGTTGTCAATAACCATTTTCAGATCAAGCCTGCTGAATTTCTGATCGAGATATTCAGGTGCAAGCTCAACATTATTTATAGTCACAGATTGAATACTGCTCTGTGGGATCTCAAGCAGAGACGAAACAAACGATATAATAATATCCTTATTATTCTCATCACCGAAAATTCTTTTGAAAATAATATCCAGCTTCAGCTTAACGATCTTTGCATTCCTGTCCAGGGTACTCACTCCTTTCCGCATAATTATTGTACTCCTTAAATATAGTTTATCATACTTTCATCGTTTTAACAATATGATAATCAGAAAAAACATCTCCAGCGTGACGCTGGATCCTTGATTCACGTCTTAGTCAGTCTGATAAAGATTTCTCGGGCACCGCCATACTTATTCAGCCTGAACTGCCAGCGTGACGCTGGATCCTTGATTCACGGCTTTGTCAGCCTGATAAAGTTTTTTCGGGCACCGCCATACTTATTCAGCCTGAACTGCAACAGAATAAAATTCAAATTCCTATTGCCAATTATACACATAAACAGCGTACCGCTGCCCGGCAGAGCAGTGATACGCTGTTTTATAAAATTCAGTTTATCATACGCTGAAAAGCATTGCGCCGTATGAAGGATAGGGCCATGCCTTTGATGACATATTAGCTTCCATTTCATCCGCAACTGCACGAAGCTCCTGCATCGCAGAAAGAACGGACTCCTTGAAATACATTGCATTATCGGCAACATTTTCGATTTCCTTTGCACCAACTACTGCCTTGTCAAGAGCATCTATCTTCTTTACGAAGCAGTTGAGAAGGTTGTTGAGCTTTTTAAGAAGCTCAGTCTGAGCAGCAGGTACAAGCTCGGGGTCAACCGACTTGATAAGACTTACGGTCTGTGCAAGCTCTTTGATATATGAAGTTACAGCCGGAACGATATCCTTCTTTGCCATATCAAGAGCAGTGAGAGCCTCGATATTGATGATCTTGGAATATTTCTCAAGAAGTACATCACATCTTGAACGAAGCTCAACCTCTGTAAGAACATTATGCTTTGTAAAGAGTCTGATATTCTTTTCGGTAGTATAGAGCGGTAGAGCCTCAGGAAGTGAACGGAGATTGAGAAGTCCTCTTTTTTCAGCTTCCTTTACCCATTCCTCAGAATAGTTATTACCGTTGAAGATAATTCTCTTATGCTCCTCAACAGTTTTCTTGATAAGAGCCTCGGCAGCGCTGTTCACATCCTCCGCCTTTTCAAGCTGATCTGCAAAATCCTGAAGAACATCTGCTACCATTGTATTTATCATAAAGTTAGCGCAGGCAATGTTTTCTGATGAGCCTACCATTCTGAATTCAAACTTATTGCCTGTGAAAGCAAAGGGTGAGGTACGGTTTCTGTCGGAGGTATCCTTTGTGAAGTTCGGAAGGACCTCAGCTGTTGTTTCCATGATCGGTCTGCCGTCAGCTGTATAATCCTCACCGCTGAGTACAGAGTGGAGAACCTCTGTAAGATCGTCGCCCAGATACATTGAGATGATAGCCGGAGGTGCTTCATTTGCGCCGAGTCTGTGATCGTTTCCTGCACTTGCAACAGAAATTCTGAGAAGATCCTGGTTTTCATCAACTGCTCTGATAACAGCTGCAAGGAAGGTCAGAAACTGTATATTCTGTCTCGGGTGCTTTGTAGGCTCAAGAAGGTTTTTGCCTGTATTTGTAGACATTGACCAGTTATTGTGCTTACCTGAGCCGTTAACACCTGCAAAGGGCTTTTCATGGAGAAGGCAGACAAGACCGTGCTTTTCAGCGACCTTTTTCATTATTTCCATTGTAAGCTGGTTGTGGTCTGTTGCGATATTCGTTGTATCAAAGATAGGTGCAAGCTCATGCTGAGCCGGTGCTACCTCATTATGCTTTGTCTTTGCAAGGATGCCGTACTTCCAGAGAGCCTCATCGAGATCCTTCATAAAAGCAGACACACGGGGCTTGATTGAGCCGAAATAATGATCGTCAAGCTCCTGACCCTTCGGAGGTCTTGCGCCGAAAAGGGTTCTACCGCAGTAGATAAGGTCTTTTCTCTTGTCAAAAACCTTTTTATCCACAAGGAAATACTCCTGCTCAGGACCTACTGTGGTGCTGACGTGGGTTGTTTCATTGTCTCCGAAGGCACGAAGCACACGCAGTGCCTGTGTATTGATACATTCCATTGAACGGAGAAGAGGAGTCTTTTTATCAAGTGCTTCACCTGTATATGAACAGAAGGCTGTCGGAATACAAAGTGAGCCGTCCTTTATAAATGCATATGAAGTCGGGTCCCATGCTGTATAGCCTCTTGCCTCAAAGGTCGCACGGATACCTCCTGAGGGGAAGCTTGACGCATCCGGCTCACCCTTTATAAGCTCCTTGCCGGAGAATTCCATAATTACTCCGCCGCCTGCTGTCGGTGAGATAAAGCTGTCATGTTTTTCAGCTGTGATACCGGTCATAGGCTGGAACCAGTGTGTATAGTGAGTTGCTCCGTTTTCGATCGCCCATTCCTTCATAGCATGAGCCACGATATTAGCAATAGCTATATCAAGCGGCTTTCCGTCCTCAATCGTCTTTTTAAGTGCCTTATAAGTTCCCTTAGGAAGGTACTTTTTCATTGTTTCATCATTAAATACCAAAGAACCAAACATTTCAGGTACATTTACCATACTAAAAACTCCCCATTCTGATATTATCTGATCTGCTTCCGGAGTGCACATAAGCATTTCCGGCGTATAAATATAATGACGCCGTAGGTCAAAGCTTTCCAACCTACAGCGCCATTGCTGTGATGTATGAATTATAAACCCAAATCCGCCAAAAGTCAACGATTTCCTGCTGATTTCCACTATTTCGGCACTTTGCTGTTATTTTTTTTACCCTCATCCTATTTTTTGTCACCGACCCTGATACCCAATGGCGTCAACTTAACAAAATTTAAAGTTTCGCCAGCCTTTACAAAGGCTGCGGAGTCCATGGGGTGCGGGTGTCCGGTGGACACCTCTGCCGAAGGCAGAAGCACCGACCGAGTCGGCAGACGAGACCAGAGCCCCCTGGTCGCGCTCCGCAGAGCGCGAAATCCTTTGCATGAGAATCGCTCGTGCCGGGGGTGAATTCAAAAACAGTCCGGTGGACTGTTTTTGAAGAGG
>CACWVH010000041.1 GCA_902764235.1 uncultured Ruminococcus sp. | reverse complement strand
GTAATGTCTATGTGTAACTGCAAAATATTGAAACATAACGACCCAGTTCAGCGGATAGTAAATCTTACCCCTGACTTCTGCCGTGGCAGATGAACATTACTTTTATCATATAAAATTCCTTTCTTAAATTGCTGTAAAATGGCTTTAAAAGCCGCATTATGCGAGGGTGTCGGGGGCTTGTGCCTGCTTTGACAGAATGGAGCGAAAATTACAATTCTTTGCAAAATGGGGCAAATTGCGGAAGTCGTTAGTAGTAGAATAGTAGTAAAATGAGGGGTGGGTTACTACTAAGGGTTTAGGAAATCATTATTCATACTGCACCTTTATTTCATAATTCTGCCCCATAGATTGTTTTCCTATCAAACAACTTTGAATAATCTTTCACATCACCAATTTAATCGGGAGATTCATAGGTGTATCATCCATCATACGCCCCCCTCAAATCTCAAATCAATTTAACCATCTACCCAAGTCATTTCGTTTTCAACTTGATAAAAATCCTTTCCATCCCAGTATGGGTCAGAAACAAGATGTTCAAGGCAATCAACTGAACTCTTACTCTCGTAGCGATAAAATTCTTCTTCGAAATGATAAATATCTGTGCCAAACTTGTCAATGCTGGTGTAATAAATATCTCTTTCACTGTCATATCTGATACCATAAAAGTAATACAGTTTTTCTTTGTATCTTACCATCTCATCCTGTATTGAAAGATTGTTAATAAATTCCTTTACATTTCCGGCTTTCATTGTCCCAAAACCTCACAGAAAACTTATTCATCAACCCATTGCATTTCATTTTCTATTTCCCAAAACGTTTTCCCACCCCAGATTGGAGCTTCTTCTAAAGCAAGAATACAATCAGAAGCAAAAGATTTTTTTATTGAAAATATCGTTTCATCTGTTGAAAGGTTATATACTTCAAGACTGACATATTCTACTGTTCCGTCAGATGATGTTTTTGTCTGACAACCGTTAAAGAAAAACTTATTACCATTGTAAATTACATAATGATCTTCATAATGAAGCTTTTCTATAAAATCTCTTGCGTTTCCGTCAATCATTGTACCACTTCCTTCCTACGAGATACTTTTCATACTTTTTAAAGGTTTCATAGTCTAAATATGCTGCATCAGTTCGCTTGAGATTGCGGTCATAGTAGTGAATATGCAGCACAGGTTTACTATTTCCTGTTAGATCTGGCTCAGGGTGATAAGCTATCTCCGCTGTGAGATAGTGCTCATTATCATACACTCTCATCATATTTAATGTTCCGTCTTTATGCAATTTAACATACACATTACTTGAATGTGCCTCAACAGGTAGATCATGTAAACCTGTTCCGGGTTTTCCAAATAAAACCTTTGCATCATCAACATATCCTACAGTTTCATAAGTATAGGGAACATTATTTCCTGCTGCATAAGTTCCTCTTCCACCCATATCAACGCACCACCTTTCTTGAATCAAGGTAGTCAACAGCTATAATATTTCCCTGCATTTCAGGAAATGGTGCAGCAAAACAGATAATAGCAATAGGGTCAATGTGTTCAAGCATCGCATTATAACCCCGCAAAAAAGCTGATTTATTATCAGTTTTACAACCTACCATTCCAACAGCAACTATTGAGCCTTTTTCTATACCATCAAAACAAAATCCATAGCTTCTTGTGTCACTCCAGGAAATAGTTGGTATTACAGTAAGACCTTTACTCTGCCAAAAGGCTCCTACCCAACGGCTATGAGCAACACTTTCAAGCTGTCTCCAATAATTCATATCGGAATAGGTCGAGTAGTCGGGAGTAAGAAGGAAAGCATACTGTGAAAGCTTTGAAATGCTTTTCTCAGGATGGTTGTAAATACCTGTAAAGCGGTAATCATCAATAAAGAAATGGACTCCGCAAGCAGTATTTTCAGGTATGTCATTACGCTTTGTATCGGAATATGCAATAAGACATACATTATCAAGAGGGATATCCTGATTCTTTATAATAGGAATATCCCATTTTCCAGTTACTTTGAAGCTGTTCCTCATAAACAAAGGGTCATTTCTCATTTGTAAAGAAGTCATTTTACCTTCCTTTCCGGGCAATAAGCCCTGTCAATTATTTTTGTTGCTATTTTTGTGTAATTTGCGAATTGACAAAGGAAGGGTATTCGTGATATAGTCACCTTGTATGGTGGTTTGTGTATAAACACGAACACCCTGAACGCATAGGTTGATACTGCGCCAACAGTATTGTACCTGTGCGTTTTCTTTGTCTTATGAAAACAATCATAATACATCACCTCTATAAATAATGATAGCATTGAAAAAATTTTTTGTCAAGACTTTTTTGTTAATAGTGCCGAATTTTTCGAGTAATTTATGTTTAATATCAATAATTTTTAATAATTTCTAATAGGTTCCAATAGGTTCTAATAATTTATCAAGTCATGCCAGCATCTCATTAATTTTTCATTTTATAATGTAGCCGCCCACGGCTACCCTTTTTCGCAATTTCACAAAAGAAAAAAAGCCCCGCACAATGACGAGGCTGAAAATCTGCAAATTATATAAAACAAAAAGTACCTTTTATGGATTCGTAGGTAATATTGATTTTAATCAAAAAATGTATAGTTTGGTACATAGTGAATTAAAACAGAAACTGTACCAAAATCATATATACCAAAGTTCCGCCTGCGATGGAGAAAAGCATTTTTCTTTTCCAAAGGTGCAAAGCTATAACAACTGCTATTGCAATTGCTTCGGGAAGACCATGACTGCCGCTGAATACGGAAACATCTTTCAGACAGTAAATCACCAACATCCCAAATATGGCAGCAGGAAGTGCTTTTCCGAGATACTGTATGTATTCAGGCGTAGGCTTGTCTGCTTTAAAAACGATAAACGGCAGAAACCTTGTAATCATTGTTCCAATAACACAAAGTCCTATGGTAATGATCTGTTGTGTTATCGTCATACGCTGTCCTCCTTATCCCCGATAGGTTTACGAAGCAGAGACAGCGTCACTATAATACAGATCATTGTCGGTATCATAAAATTATCAGAGCCGAATATCATCAGACAAATCAAAGACGCAAAAACGCCTATCAGTGAAGATATATGCTGTTTTTCTTTGAGCCATTGATCAAGGAATATCACTACAAACATTGCTGTCATCACAAACGATAAGCCTTCCGTATTGAATGTGAACAAGCTGCCGACAAGTCCGCCAATTGTCGATCCTGTGAACCAGTACATATGGTTGAGAAACGTTACCCAGAACATGAACCAACCCTTGTCCACATCTTCGGGAACATCAGTCGAATAATTGATTGAAAAACTCTCGTCACACATACCGAATATCAGATATATTTTTTTCCATCCGGTGTTTTTATATTTTTCAAGCATTGAGATACCGTAAAATAAGTGTCTGGCCTGTATCATCAAAGTCAGAATAAATGTCTGCAAAGGTGCAAAACTGCTAAGCAGCATTGACACTGTAACGAATTCAAGCGAACCTCCGAAGATGGTAAGGCTCATCAGCATGGGATATACGAAGCTGAACCCCTTCACATTCATAAGTATCCATCAAGATTTTTTAGATACTTATAAATATTCTTAACATCTTCAAAAGATCAAAACCTTACATCGGTTGTCATCATATTATTATAGAACAAATTGGCAACTAAATCGCAAAAATCATTAAATTCGTTATCGTTTAAGTTTAAATACTTTTGATATTCTATTCTATAACTTATTGGATAGTTAATCCAAAAACATTTTTCCAAATCAGGAAATTTTTCGCTCAAACCATCTTCGCTTACAGATAGGATATAGCTTGCTTTCAAGTCGCACCATTGAGGTTTTAATAAAGGTTTCACTATATAATAGCCAAAGCATTTCATATTATTCATCATATATCACCTGATAAATCCTAATTTATTACATTATACCACACCCATACTGCCCACTGCTACCCTTTTTCGCATTTTCACAAAAGAAAAAAGCCCCGCACGAGGCGAGGCTATGATGTCAAAATATTAAACTGATTTGAATAATAACTGCTCCGGCGGTGTGATGATTATCTGACGTTTTGCATCATATTATCTCTTTTATATACTGCACAACCTGAGAAAAATCGCCATTCGGATAAACGGATATATTCTTGTTTTTGCGGTTGATAATATGGTCAGTCAGTAAAAAAACAGACATTCCGACAGTTTCTGCAATCATATCCTCGTCAACATCATTGCCTATCATCAGGCACTCCTCCGGTCTGACATCAAGGTGTTTCGCAACAGCAAGATAATATTCGGGATTGGGCTTGCAATAGGAACAATTCTCATACGAAGTGATAAATTCCATTTCATCCTGTGCAATGCCTGCCCATTTCAAACGAGCAATTTGAGCATCTGTGGGAAATATCGGATTGGACGCAAGAACTACTCTGAACCCTCTTACTTTTGCTGCTTTGACGGTTTCCATCGCTTTTTCATTGAATCCGCAAAAAGATTTTGCCTGATTAAATTCATTTGCATAAAAACTATCAAATATCGGTTTTGTATCATAAACCCTGTCACCGAGCACTTGTGCAAAGATTTTCCAGAATACTTCATAATTGCTGCTTTGACCATCATTTTTTACCATTGCCTCAGTACCCTTCCATATCGCACCAACAAGCTCCTGCGGATCATAGCCGTATGGTGAGAGTTTCTGTACAAGCAGTTTGAAATAGCCTTTGGTAAAAACATCGTTATCCATAGGCAGAAGTGTTCCGTCAAGGTCGAAAAGAATTGTTGTTATGCCCATAGTAAGTCCTTTCGTATCAGTCACAATTTCTGTTCGTCATTCAGTCACATCATTTCTTACCATCGTTTAACCACTTACCGATGTAATTTTCTGCTTCTCTTGCCATCTTCTCCTGCATCGGATTGATAACTTTTTCCATACCCTCTGCAGAATCATTCTTACCTTCCGGATTGTTTGATTCTATAAAGCTATGCACAGCACTGTCATATTCGATAACTTCAACATCGACACCTGCGGCTTTCATAGCTTCTATATAGCTTTTTGACTTCTGGGATATAGGATCCTCTCCGGCAAGTACAAATAAGGTTTTCGGGCAGTCGCTTGACAGGTTCTTGGTGGGAAGTCCGGTTGTCCACGGATAGCACAATACAAGCGAAGCAGTATCAAAGTCATTCTCTTTCAGTAATCGCATTGCTTCTGCTGAATAATAAGCACCGGCACTGTAACCCATGATTGTAAATCTTGTGGTGTCAGCAAAATAGCTGTCTGCATGATCTGCAAAATACATAACGGTATCTCTGACCTCTTCCGAACCATATAAAACGGACTTTACATCGGCAGTTGTGTAATTGATCGTTACTACAACTGCATTCCACTCATTTGCGATTCTATCACTCTGAGTATCGAGCATATCAGCATCTCCGCCGACAAAGCCTCCTCCATGAATATTAAATACAACGGGCAGTTTAGCATCACCGATATTTTCAGGCATATACAGATTCACTGCTACAGATTCTTTTCCCTTACGTTCTATCTTCATTCTTTCACCGATAAGCAGACTATCGTCCTTTTTAAGAGGAGCACGAAGCTGTGCACATTGTTCTCTGTAAGATGATAAGAATAATGTAAAGAGTATAATCAGTATTATCAATAAAGCGTTCAGCACTATCAGTACGGAGGTGATGACTTTCCATTTCTTTGGAAGTTCCTTGTATCTCATAACATCACCTTACCCTATCATCACATGGAGCAAAGAGCCTATGGTGCTGTACACATAAGCAATCAGAGCCGTCAGCAGCAGGATAGCCGAAACGCTCATAGATATTATAGATATTCTCCATTTGCGTGGAAGCTCCTTGAATTTCATTCCGTTTCCTCCATATCTATCCGCTGATCTTGATATAATTCGTTATGCAACAGTTCTGCGTCATCTCCGACAAAGGCTTTTGCAGCTTCTTCGTCCCCTTGCAGCTGCCACATTAACCATGCTGTTACATAGCCGTCAGAAGAATAAAGCATATAACCATGCTCGGTATCCTTACGGCGAGCCATTGCTTTGATCGACACACTGTTCAGAGAATCATACATTTCATTCATTTTTACAAGAGGAATAACCGTTTCGGCATCAAACTGACCTGTACCCGCAAGCATAAGGAAGGGTAGTTGTACTTTTGTAATGTCATAGTGCCATTTAAGATTATCGGCAAGCTCCGGATTTTTGGGACTTTCTGCAACAACAGTTTTATACATATCGCTGTGAGCAGTATTTGTAGCGGCACTGATCGCACCGACACTTCCCTGTGAGTGACCGAGCGAGCCAATGTTTTCAGTGTCTATCTTCTGATGGAAAATACTGTTTGAATGTCTTTTTTATCTTGGTTTTACTCATGTTCATACCCTCCAAACAGTTGACAAGTATTAGTTTTAATGATACTATAATATCATCGAAATTTGTCGAAGTCAATATTAATAAAAAAATGATACTATTCTGAGAAATAGTATCATTCAATGAGGAGAACACAAAATGTCTGATTATGTTGTAACATCATACGGAAATGCACTGTTTGAACTTATGAAAAGGAAGAATATCGAAAAAATAACGGTCGATGAGCTGTGCGAAACAGGCGGAATCGGCAGGGCAACCTATTTTCGTAATTTCAAATCTAAGGACGAAATCATCACCGCTTACTTTATTATGAAATGGAGGGAATACGAGAAAAAACACAAACTAAAGGAACACAAGCTGAATGATATTTATCGTGTGAGAAGATATTTTGAATTCTGTTATTCAATGCGGATGATTAATGATCTGATCTTTGCCCAAGGGCATCAAGGGGCGATTCTCAGTGCATACGAAACAATCATGACAGACAGTGATACCGACACTATTGTGGATAATTATGAAACCTACTATATGGCATACGGCTTATTCGGAATACTGATAAAATGGGCAAAAAGCGGTTACGATAAAACGCCACAGGAGCTTGCGGAGATCGTGGTGGAAAGAATATTAAACTGATCTGAATAATAACTGCCCCGGCGGTGCCTCCGGCGAGGAAGCTCAAGGACATTCCCGATGATACAGATGAGTAAATAATTTAAAAAGCCCGGACAGTTCATCGAATCGTCCGGGTACATTATTTTTTCTATGCAGCAAACACAAGCTGTATCAAAATCATATACATTACAGTTCCTGCAACAATGCTGAGGACTGTATTATTTTTCCAGAACTGCAACACGGCGACCACCGCACAGGAAATAATCTCAGGTATGCCAAAGGGCACTGATGTAAAGGAAATTGTGCGAAGGCAGTATATTACCAGCATACCTATGATTGCTTGTGGTAATACCTTTCCAAGATACTTCACCCATGCAGGAGTTTTATCTTGATTTCTGAAAATGATAAACGGCAAGACTCTCAGAAAAACAGTAATAAGTGCCATTATCAGTACAAGCAGTGCTGAATATATATCAGAGGTCATTTCTCAGGCTCCTTTCTCTCATCTGTGCTTTTACGGAGCAAAAGCAGCACAAAGGTGATGAGAAGCATAGCAGGGATCAGAAAATGCTCTGCACCTAAAATAATCAGACATACTAAGGAGCAAAAAAGTCCGATAAGAGCAGGGGTATGGTTTTTTGTGGTTTTCCACTGAGAAACGAATGAAGCTACAAAAAGAGCTGTCATCGAAAACTCAATTCCGCCGGTATCAAAGGGAATCACATTTCCGAGCAGGTTTCCCATAACACCTCCGATTACCCAATAGCATTGATTGAATAATGAAACCAGAAAGAAAAAGCTATGCTTATCCACTCCGTCAGGACACTCCCCGTCGCATAAAAGAGAATATGTCTCATCAGTCAGAGCAAAAGCCAGATATGGCTTCTTCCTTCCTGCATCTCTGTACTTGTCTATCATTGAGATGCTGTAAAACAAATGCCGTGCGTTGACCGCGATTGAGATGAGAATAGTATTTATGATACCTGCACCTCCTGCGATAAGCCCTACCCCCACATACTGCAAGGCACCGGCATAAATAAGAACACACATCGCAAGTGCCCATAAAACACCGTATCCGGCATCACGCAACAATATTCCGAAGCCTATTCCTAAGAGTATATACCCAGCCATAACCGGCAGAGATTTTTTAAACGATTACCAGATTGTTTTCTTTGTCATACTCTTTCCTTCCTTTATTTTTTGTAAAAATACCTACTAAGAGACAGAAAAAGCTGACAATTCCTGCGTCAAAAATCGCAGAAGTCATCAGCTTGAACAAGCGGTTCAGGATGTAAAGCATCCTTGGGAGAACCTCATTCCCGATATTATTGTAAATCAAATCAGAGGTTATGTCAATACCTGTATTCAAATCAGATGAGCATCAGCATAAAAAGATATGACAAACTGTAAAATCAAAAAGCTCTATTGACAATAGTAGCATCCTACTATATAATATTGGTAGGATGCTACACTTCATCAGGAGGCTATATACCATGAATATTGATAAGGTTGCAATACTGATTAAAAAAGCAGCACTGGAGTTTGATAAGATATCAAACCCGATACTGGCACAATATGACCTGACTGCATCGCAGTATAAGGTGCTGAAATATCTGTATGCTCAGCAGTCCGGTGCTGCACGGGTAGTTGATCTGGAAAGGCAGTATTCTATGACACACCCCACAACGCTGGGACTTGTAGACACACTGGAAACAAAGGGCTTTGTTACCCGTATTCCCAATCCTCTTGATGCACGGGGAAAGCTGGTAGCTCTGACAGATAAAGCAAAAAGCATGGAGGAAAAGCTGCAAAATGTCGGTGATTCGATTGAAAAAAGGCTGACTGCCGATCTTGATGAAAATGAAAGAAAGCAGCTTATTGCTCTTTTGCAAAAACTATTGAAGATAGGAGAAGAATGAAAAAAAGGTGATACAAATGGACAATGAAAAAATACAGAAAGAAAATCCGCTCGGTACAAAGCCTCTCGGCAGACTGCTTTGTTCACTTGCGATACCTGCTATTATTGCCAATGTAGTCAACGCCCTTTATAACATTGTCGATCAGATATTTATCGGAAATTATGACGGATATTACGGCAATGCCGTAACCTCGGTTTCCTTTCCGCTGACTACGATATGTATGGCAATAGGACTGATGACAGGACTCGGTGCAGCATCGGGCTTCAATCTGGAGCTGGGTCGGAAAAATGAAGAAAAGGCAAGAAAGATCGCCGGTACAGCAGCCGGATTTTTGCTGATAGCCGGTGTGGTGATATGCATTATCGTCAGAATATTCCTTACCCCGATGCTGACTATGTTCGGTGCAACCGACAGCATCATGCCTTATGCACAGACTTATGCAGGCATAACATCCTTCGGTATCCCCTTTCTCCTGTTTTCCACAGGAACAAACCCTCTTGTCCGGGCAGACCGCAGTCCCACCTATTCTATGGCTGCCATCGTAACGGGAGCAGTGCTGAATACGATACTTGACCCCACACTGATTTTTGCACTTGATATGGGAATTGCCGGAGCTGCGTGGGCTACTGTCATCAGTCAGATTGTTTCTGCCGTGATGCTGGTTCTTTACTTTCCGAAATTCAAATCAGTTCATTTTGAAAACAAGGATTACATACCAAGAGCAGCGGAGCTTTTTATCATTTTCAAGTTAGGGCTTAATTCCTTTGTGTTCCAGTTTTCAAATCTGCTGGTTCAGGTAACACTGAATAATATGCTTAAATCTTATGGTGAGCAAAGCATATACGGCAGCGATATTCCTATTGCCGCAGCAGGGATAGTTATGAAGATATTTTCTACATCAGCAGATGCCGATAATAAGCTCACGCTACTGGAATATGGTACACGGCAACACTCCGGAGGAGGTCATGCAGGACGAGGAGGGTTTGCAGATAATGCGTGTTCTTGCACGGAATATGGCGTGGTTTCTGAAGCTGAAAGAGGTTGGCGAAAAAGCCGGAATACCGTTGCCTTTGCAGGAAGAAAAAAGACAGGCGACCAATTTCATCAGATAAAAACTAAGGAAACGCTGATTGATTCATTAATCAGTGTTTGGGGTGTGGGGGTGCGGGTGTCCGGTGGACACCGCTGCCAAGGGCAGCAGCACCGACCGAGCCGGCAGGCGAGACCAGCCCCACGTATAGCCGCTTCTGACTTGCTTCAAACTTCAAAATGATTTTTATTCAGTGTTTCCCTAAAATAAAACAGGAGGTACTTACTATGGAATTCGTAACACTTAACACAGGAGCAAAAATGCCGCTGGAGGGCTTCGGAGTATTTCAGATACCCGACCCGGCAGAGTGCGAAGAGGTCGTATATAATGCGATCAAAACAGGTTATCGTCTGCTTGATACTGCCGCTGCCTACATGAACGAGGAAGCAGTCGGAAAGGCTGTTGCAAGAGCTATCGCAGACGGCATCGTTACCCGTGAGGAAATGTTTATTACAACATTTGAATCTGCATTGATAAAGAGGGCTTGATTATGAAAACATTTACTTATGAATATCCTGTCAAGGTCTGCTTTGGTGACGGCATTGCTAAAAACGCCATTGCCGCAGAGCTTGCAAAATACGGAAAAAATGTTATGTTTGCCTACGGCGGCGGCTCGGTCAAAAAAGTCGGCATCTATGACGAGATTATGGAAGTGCTGAAAGCAGCCGGAAAGAATGTCACCGAGTTTTCGGGTATTATGTCAAATCCCACCTACGCAAAGGTGCAGGAGGGTGCGACACTTGCCAAGGATAATAATATCGACTTTATCCTCGCAGTGGGCGGCGGCTCAGTCTTTGACTGCTGCAAAATCATTTCCGCACAGGCGAAGCTTTCAGAAGATATATGGAATTTTGAATACGGCAAGGGCGGAAAGCCGCAGGAATTCATCCCGATGGGCGCAGTCGTTACCGCTTTCGGCACAGGTGCGGAAATGAACAACGGCGCAGTCATTACCAATGAGGAGAAAAAGATGAAATCTCCGCTCTGGGGTGCATTTTATGATTTTGCCGTGCTGGATGTGGGATATACCATGACAATGCCAATGAAGCAGGTTATTTCAGGTGCATTTGATTCCCTTTCTCACAGCATGGAGACATACATGGGTTCGCCCCGTGATATCAATTATTCCGACGAGATAAATGAAGCGACACAGAGGAATATCATCCGCAATATAAGGGCAACGCTTAAAAACCCCCACGACAGACAGGCACGAAGCGAGCTGATATGGGCGGCAGCTATGGCGGAAAACGGTATGCTCAAGCTTGGCAAGGTGACGGACTTCCAGTGCCATATGTTAGAGCATCAGCTTGGTGCATACACCGACTGCAACCACGGTCAGGGACTTGCTGTTTTGCACCCTGCTCTTTATAGTCACATGATGCCCGAGGCAAATAAGCAGTTTGCAAGACTGGCGGTTAAGGTATGGGGTATTTCTCCTGACGGAAAAACCGAAGCGGAGCTTGCGGAGAGCTTCATTAATGCCCTTGCCGCTTTCATCAAGGAGATAGGACTGCCCACAACACTTACCGAAATGGGTATTGACGATACTGATCTTGAAGCAATATCTAAATCCACAATCCGCACAGGCGGCTGTGTCAAAAAATTCACCGATGAAGAACTGCTCAGCGTATTAAAGGAGAGTGTGTGATGAAGGCAAAAAGAATAACGGCAATTATGCTGACATTGGCAATGCTGACTTCACTGGCAGCCTGCTCCGGTGCAGGAAATGAGAGCAGCACATCAGGCGAAACAACATCTGCTGTGCAGAGCAGCACAGGAGAAAAATCAATATCCGCTTCTGAATCGAATGAAGGCAGTACCGAAGAAAAATCAGCGGAGACCTCCGTACAGGGTAATTCTTCATCATCAGAAAGCAAGAACCTTGTAGTATATTTCAGTGCATCCAACACAAAGGATGTGGATGCTGTAACAGGTGCAACACCTGTCCAGGGCAGAGTTGGTACTGTTGAGCATATCGCAGAGATTATACATAATCAGGTGGGCGGCGATATTGCAAAGATTGTTCCGAGCAAGGATTATTCTCTGGATTATAATACCTGTGCTGATGAAGCAAAGGCGGAAACGGACAGCGATGCAAGACCGCAATTTGAGCCGCTAAGCGTGAATATTAAGGACTACGACACCATCTATGTCGGCTATCCTATGTGGTGGTACACTCTGCCGATGGTCATGTATACCTTCTTTGATACCTATGATTTCAGCGGAAAAACTATCATTCCCTTCAATACTCATGCCGGCAGCGGTGACGGCGGCACCTATCAGACAATAAAGGAATTTGAGCCGGGTGCAACTGTTAAGGACGGCTTGGCTATAAGTGGCAATTCTGCATTTGACAGCAGTACCGAAGAAACTGTAAAAAGTTGGCTTGCAGGCTTGTAAAAGGAAGATCAGTGACATTGATATAATTTTATATTTCACATTTGAATAATTCTTCATAGCATGGTAAAATAATGTCGGGTGATTGTTATGACTTGGCACAGATTAAATTCAAAGCAGTATTATGGATTAAAAACCAATATTACCGCCAATAGATCTGCCGCCTTGGTAACAAATGTGGGTATAACCTGGCTTGCATTTGCCGCTTGTATATTCATATTTGATATATGCGGTCAACAGCGTTATTTATATATTTCACTGCCGCTGGCGGCTGTGGGTATCATTATTATGTTGGTCGGCATTATCAAGAAATCAAGGTGGCGGGACAAAACAGAACAATATGACGGCAGCCATGCCGAATACCGCACTGCCAAACTGCTCGGCAAGGTTCAGAAAGCCAATGGTAGCGGTGACTACCGTGTTATAGTAGAATCCGACAGCGGCAGAAAAATAAAGGTCGGCTGCTCACCGGCAGCATTTAAGGATAATCTCATCGGGTCAAAGGTCTGCCTGATTGACCTGTTCGGCGACAAATCTGCCGACCCCAACGCCTGCTTTGTTCTCAGCGTCAAAGAAATATTCGACATCATAAATGTTTCGCAGGGTGTTCTTCCCTACACGCCGCCATACAGCGACACTGACGAATGGAGGAACACCACTGTAAGCAACAGTGCTGCGGCATCCGAGGTATTCCACAATCTCAGAGAGTGGGAAAAAGAAACAATAACGGCCATACTGCAGAAGCGGATGAGAAATTCAGCATTCGTTCTGATCCTTTTTCTGCTGACTGTTGCCGCCAATATCATCACAGGTATTTTGGTTGACAAACAATCGGTCACTCAGGAACCGTTCAGAACCATACTGTCGGTCTTATCAATGACGGATATGCTGATAGCAGTTTTGATTTTTTCCGGCGGTCTGCTGTCTCTTCTTCTGGTAACAGATAGTTATCGGTCAATAAAGGATCTTACCCGCAAACACACACTATGCGCCGACCTTATCGTCATTGAAAAGGCTCAGCGATATTACAGCTATGGCAAATACGGAAAATGGGAATTTAGTTACATTTGCAACGACCGTATGACGCAGCATCCCATCAGAATAACAGTTATCCAAAATGTCAAGGTCACAAAAGGCGACAGGCTCTATGTGATATCGGGCAAAGGTTACAGCAGCTATCATCTTTATAAAATACCGTAAAAAATGTACGACAGTAGCCCTTGAAGGGTGCTTATACTAATCTTTATCAACTTTATAAAGAACAGTGGCTTTCCGATAATCAGATCAATGAATTGCTTTTTTTTGATGTAAAGAGTCAGATTTATTTTGCAAAACACCGCTACGCAAAAGCCGTGCAGAATTACCCTCTGCACGGCTGATTTTTTCTGTAATTCTGAGATTTACATCCCCTTTTATTCATTTCATCGTTAATAGTAAAGTAGTAGTAAAAACTGGGATTTTTACTACTAAGACCTTTTGATTTCGCCGCAGGCGGCAAAAACACTGCCCCTCTAAGATATAAGTAGTCATTTTCTGCGCCGCCGGCGGAGAAAATGACGGATGGCAGTGGAGAAAAATTGTATATTACAATACTGATTATCCGCATAAACAGAAGATTTTTGGACTTTTACAATCAGCTACCTTTTGATTTAGTAAGGAGAATCAGGATTTATGATTTTGTAATATTGGCAATACTTCTGATTCTATGCAGTGCCTCTCCAAATTCCTTAACCTTTGTTTTATCATCAGCACCGCACATATCATTCCATAAAGGGCACTTACTGCAATAAACATCAGTTTCCATATAATCGCATAAAGCTAAAAAGGCAGAATATAACATCTTTATATCCTGAACTTCAAATTCTTTTTTCATATTATCACCTGAATTCTAATTTATACCATTATATCATATTTGCCCCACCCACGGCTACCCTTTTTTCCACTTTTCGCAAAAATATATTGACACTGTGTCAGAATATGTGTATAATAAGTTCAATGACACAATGTCAGAATAAATAACAGAAAGGAAATAAACCATGCCAAAGGGATCACCTGAGCTGACCGCAGCAAGAAAAGAAGAAATCGTAAATGCTTGTGAACAGCTTTACAAAACTATGAGTTTTAAGGAAATAACCCTGAAAGAGATCGGCGCTGTAACATCATTTACCCGCACATCTATATATAACTATTTTCAGACAAAAGAGGAAATTTTCCTTGCACTGTTTGAGCGTGAATATGACCGATGGAACGAAAGCCTTGCGGTAATCCTTGAAAGCAATGATAGTCTGACAAGGAGAGAATTAGCCGAAAAAATAGCGGAGTCATTGAGCGAGCGTGTGCAGCTTCTCAAGCTTCTTTCCACAAACCATTTCGATATGGAAGCAAACAGCCGGCAGAAGCTTTTGGTATCATTTAAAAGATCGTATGGTGCTTCCATGGGATGTATTTGCAGACTTTTAGATAAATTTGTGCCGGAAATGAGCGTGACACAGAAGCAGGATTTCATTTATCGTTTTTTCCCGTTTATGTTTGGCATTTATCCCTACACCTATGTGACGGAAAAGCAGAGGACTGCAATGGAAGAAGCAGGTGTAGATTATGTCTATCAATCCGTTTATGAGCTGACCCTGAATTGTATTCTTGGTCTGCTTGGTGCGGAATAAAATGAAAATATACTATAAAGGAGAGCAGAACAATGAAAACATTACCGAAAATCGCACTTGGTGCATGGGCATGGGGAAATGACGGAACCTTCGGAAACAATTTTACTGCGGATTCTCTCCGCCCGATTTTTGACACGGCAATGAAGAATGGACTTAACCTGTGGGATACGGCTTATGCTTATGGCATGGGAACATCTGAAAAGGTTTTAGCCGGCTTCATAAAGGATCTTCCGAGAGAGTCTGTGATCGTGTCAGATAAGTTTACACCCCAGTGTGCAGATGCGTCCTCACCCACAGCAATGAAGGACATGATCGAAATGCAGCTTGATCTTATGAAGCTTGACCGCTTTGATATTTACTGGATACACAATGTCTGGAATGCTCCGGACTGGACAGAGGAGCTGGCAAAGTATTTTGAGGGCAAGGATAATGTCCCGCTTCTTGGAGTATCAAATCATAACCTTGCAGAGATCAAGCAGGCAAATGAGATCCTGAAAGCTCATGGATTGAAATTGTCTGCCGTTCAGAACCATTACAGCCTTATCAACCGTTCCTCTGAGGATTCCGGCATTTTAGAATACTGTAAGGAAAACGACATTTATTTCTTTGCTTATATGGTACTTGAGCAGGGAGCACTTTCAGGCAAATATGATACTGCTCATCCTATGCCGGAGGGTTCAGCAAGAGCGCAGACTTATAATCCTGTTCTTGATAAGCTGGAGATACTAAATGCCGAATTAAAGAAACTGGCAGAGAAATACAATGTAGGCACAGCACAGATCCCTGTTGCCTGGGCTATTGCTAAGGGAACTCTGCCGATCATCGGTGTAACAAAGGAAAATCAGGTAGAGGATGCCGTCAAAGCCTGCAATGTAGTTCTGACGGCAGATGAAGTTGCTGAGCTTGAAAAGGTTGCCGACAGTCTGGAACTGAATGTTATCCGTTTCTGGGAAAAGGAGATGAAATGATATGGCAAAGAAAATTTTAGTGGCGTATTTTTCAGCAAGCGGAGTTACAAAGAAAGTCGGCAATGAGATTGCTCGCATCTCAGGCGGAGATGTCTTTGAGATCATACCGAAGGATGTCTATACCTCCGCAGATCTTAACTGGATGAACAAACGAAGCCGCAGCACTCTGGAGATGAATGACCCATCCTCCAGACCGGAAATTGCAGGGATGGTTGCTGATATGGCTTCTTATGATGTGGTCATAGTGGGTTTTCCGATATGGTGGGGAGTTGCACCTCGTATTATCGAAACATTTCTGGAAAACTATGATTTCAGCGGAAAAACTATTATTCCCTTCTGTACCTCCGGCGGCAGCGGCGTTGGCAGAAGCGACACAGCACTGCATAAGAATGTCAGCGGTGAAGTGAAATGGGCAAATGGAAAACAAATCAACCGACCGAAAGAAAACGAGATCAAAAAGTGGCTGAGTGAGGTACTTGGAGGATAAGTGTATTATGAGCATTACAATGAATCTGTATTATACAGGAAAGAATGGCAATGCTGAAAAATTTGCTGAGGAAATGGAAAACTCAGGCACTGCCGATGCTATCCGCAGGGAGGATGGTAACCTGCGGTACGAGTATTTCATTTCTATGGCTGACCCTGAAACTATTCTTCTTATTGACAGCTGGAAGGATCAGCAGGCACTTGATATTCATCATGCTTCAGAAATGATGGAAATTATAGCAGCACTCAGAGAAAAATATGATCTTACAATGAGAGCAGAGCGTTATCTGTCAAATGAGGGCGCAGTACCGGATTCCGATAAAAAATATATCAGAGAACAGGAGGAAAATTAAAATGAGTGAGAAAATCGTACAGACAGCAGGACGTGACCAGCTTGGTGACTTCTCCCCTATGTTTGCACACCTCAATGATGATGTGCTTTTCGGAGAGGTTTGGAACGAGGAAGCAATCAGCGTAAAGACAAAGTGTATTATTACTGTTGTATTGCTGATGGCATCCGGTATCACAGATTCATCACTTGGATATCACCTGATGAATGCAAAGAAAAACGGAGTGACAAAGAAAGAAATAGCGGCGATCATCACCCATGCCACAATGTATGTAGGCTGGCCCAAGGGCTGGGCGGTGTTCCGCATGGCAAAGGAAATATGGAATGAAGCGGAACCCGGACTTACAGACAAGGATAAGTACCAGAATACCATCTTCTTCCCCATTGGCGAGCCGAATCCCTACGGCGATTATTTTGTGGGACAAAGCTATCTTGCTCCGCTTTCTATGGAACAGGTGCCGATGTTCAATGTTACATTTGAGCCGGGATGCAGAAATAACTGGCATATACACCATGCCGGGGGCGGCGGCGGTCAGATGCTGATCTGTGTCGGCGGAAGAGGTTACTATCAGGAATGGGGTAAGGACGCAGTAGAGATGACACCCGGAACAGTCATAAATATTCCGGCAAACGTCAAGCACTGGCACGGTGCAGCAGCGGATTCATGGTTTTCTCATATTGCTGTGGAAGTTCCCGGCAAAGAAGGAAAAACAGAGTGGCTGGAGCCTGTGACTGATGAGGACTATAAGAAACTGAAATAATGGTGGAATCAAAATGAAGATCACGATACTGATGGGTAGTCCGAACAGGAATGGTTCTACAAATATTCTGGCAGAAAGCTTTGCAAAAGGTGCAGAGGAGGCAGGACATTCTGTCGGAATAATTGACGTAACACGAATGAATATTAATCCATGTATGGGGTGTGTTGCTTGCGGATATGAAGGACCGTGTGTGAAGAAGGATGATAACGACAGCGTAAAAAGCAAACTGCTTTTCTGTGATATGGTGGTTTTCGCCACTCCGCTGTATTACTACGGAATGAGTGCTCAGCTAAAGACAGTTGTTGACAGATTCTGTTCCTATAACAGCAGCTTGAACAGCCGCCATCTGAAATCAGCGTTGCTTGCGGTAGCATGGAACAGTGACGACTGGACTTTCGATGCACTTGAAGCACATTACAAAGCCTTGGTAAGATATATCAATTTTGAGGATATGGGTATGGTACTCGGGACTGGCTGCGGTACGCCTTCCATGACAAGACGAAGCAAATATCCTGATGAAGCATATAAGCTGGGAAGGAGTCTGTAATGAAAAATATACTCATTTTCTCTGCAGTGATATCAATATAAAAAATTGTAGTAATCCGACAACAGCCGTGCATTTCATTTTGAACTGCACGGCTGACTTTTTCTGTAAATCCGACTTTAACATCATCATTCCGAACAGTAAACTGTATCTTGCTCACTGTTACAATAACCTACAGATTCATTGAATTGATTGTTCGGGCTGAACCACCCTATAACATCTTGTCCGGCTTCAAACATTGTCGGAAAGTTCTTTTTTTATCTGACCTGTCATATCAATATTTCTGTTATTCCATAAAACAAGAGGATAGTCTCCCAAGGATTTTGAGAAAATGATCACAGGATATTCTTTTGACAAATAATTCACTGTTTAGTTTTACATCAGCTACAGCATAACGCATTTCAGAAGTTTCAGCAGCGAAAAATCGTAATTGTCACATCGTCTTTCCCAAGCATTTCAGTAAGCTCGTCAGATGATTTTCCCTGTATTTTACCGAGCTTTGTATAACTCCATGAGTTTGAACCGTAAAACACTACAAGCTGATTACCTGAGTAAAGAATAATGTCACCGGGCTGTGTGGTGGTCTGAATGTCATTTTTCGGAAGGCTTGCACCGATAGAACCCACCTGCTCAAAGCCGCCGTATTTTGACATCTGAATGGTTATCGGTTCATATTGTGCGAGCTTTTTCAGAGCCTCGACAGATTCATTGTCCGCCCATTCGACTGAAAGCTCCTCTCCGTTCACGGCAAATGTCAATTTACTGTACATAGTTTTTTCCTCGCTGTTTTCATCGTTTGGTAAGGATGGTTCAGGCTTCGCTTCCGTGCTTTGTTCTGAAATTTCGCTCACGGTATCATCGGCAGAGGAAAAAGAATTTTTTTGCTCTGCATCTGTTTTTCCGCATCCGCACAGCACACCTACCATAAAGAGTAAGACAGTGAGTACAATGCAGATATATTTCTTACTGTAATGCTTTTCCAAACTTATATGCTTCACTTAGTTCATCACCCTTTTCTGCCGACTGACCGGGATCGGAGATACCGCCGCAGAATAGCGAACCTGCAAGCTCCGCTTTCTCAAAGCAGTCAACCCAGCCCTGCAGACCGCTGACGGCTTTTTCGGGTACATATTCCTCATCCTCTGCGGCTGTAGAGAGCATATAGACACGGCGGAACTTATAATCTGACGAGTAAAGCGGATTCAGACGGTCAAGCAGTGTTTTCATCTGACCGCTCATTTCGTAATAATATATCGGTGTTACAAAGACCAGTGTATCTGCGTTTTTGACCTTTTCTGCGATCTGAACCGCATCATCCCTCAAAACACATCTCTGTGTTTTCTGACAGACAAGGCATCCGATACAAAATCCGATGCTTTTTCCTTTAAGGCTGATATGCTCCACGTTGTGTCCGGCATCCTTTGCTCCGGAAATCAACTGTTCTGCCAATATATCCGAGTTGCTTTTCGCACGAAGGCTTGTGGTAATTACTACAACATTGCTCATCCTTATGCACCCTCTTATTTCAGATATTCACGATAGAATTCTTCGATCTTATCAAACGGTATAACTTGGAGATTATCATACAGATCTGTATGCACTGCGCCCGGAATAATCATCAGTTCTTTGTTGTCTGTATATTTGCTGTCCGTAGTCATGGCAGCATAAGCGTCCTTTGAAAAATAGCAGGAATGAGCCTTTTCGCCGTGAATAATCAGAACGGCGGAGCGGATCTCATTTGTGTACCTGAGTATCGGCTGGTTCATAAAGGACATACAGCCGATGGAATTCCATCCCTCGTTGGAGTTGAGCGAACGCTTGTGATATGCTCTGCCCTTGTAGTATTCGCTGTAATCCTTAACGAAAAACGGCATATCATCAAGCACAGGCAGTTCTACACATCCGCCGCCGCGAGAATATTCTCCCTTTGCATATTCGACAGTTCTGAGAGCATTCAGTGCGGTTTTCTTTTCAAAACGCTTTTCTTCGCTGTCCTCGCTGTCAAAGTAACCGTTGGCATTTACCCTTGCCATATCGTACATTGTTGTTGCGACTGTCGCTTTGATTCGTGTATCAAGTGCTGCGGTGTTGAGAGCCATACCGCCCCAGCCGCAGATACCTAAAATACCGATGCGATCAGCGTCAACATTTTCCTGCACACTCAGGAAATCCACTGCCGCCTGAAAATCCTCTGTGTTGATGTCGGGAGATGCCATGAATCTTGGCTGACCGCCGCTTTCTCCCGTGAAGGACGGGTCAAAAGCGATCGTCAAGAAACCACGCTCCGCAAGTGTCTGGGCATACAGTCCGCTACACTGTTCCTTGACAGCACCAAAGGGTCCTGATACAGCAATAGCCGGAAGTTTTCCCTCTGCATTTTTGGGCACATACATATCCGCTGCAAGAGTGATTCCGTAACGGTTGATAAATGTAATTTTGTTGTGGTCAACCTTGTCGCTTTTCGGGAAGGTTTTGTCCCATTCCTGCGTCAGTATAAGTGCTTCTTTTTTCATTGTCATTACCTCCGTTTATTAATTGTATAGGTGAAATAATCAAGGCAGTCAAGCTGTGAAGTGTACAGATGGATGTAACTCAGCAGCTTTTTTCTTTGCTCAGCGATAAGTTTTTTCAGAGCGGTTTTGTTTTGCTCGTCAAGCATCTTCATCATGCTCTCAATGCTTTCCGGCGAAAAGCCGGCATCCGTCAGATTTTCTCTTATCACAGCACTTTCATCAGTTGCATAAGCCATGTTTTCACCTCCGTTGTTTACTGGTTTCAGTATAGGACGGATTACTTGTAATGTAAAATACCTGTTAATTATCACCTGCCATTCTTTACAGGAATGACAAAATGTGCTATGATGGATATATCAATGTACAGAGGTGCAATATGGAGATCAGGGTTTTACGCTATTTTCTTGCGGTAGCGAGAGAAGAAAATATGACAAGGGCAGCCGAAAGACTGCATATCTCGCAGCCGTCACTTTCAAAGGAGATCAGAAAATTGGAGGACGAGCTGGGACACACGCTTTTTGTCCGTACTAACAAAAGTATGCACCTGACGAATGAGGGTATGCTTCTGCGCAAACGTGCCGAGGATATTCTTTCTATGGTGGATAAAACAGCGGAGGAATTCAGCCAGCTTGATAATATCATCGGTGGTGAGATACGCATCGGATGTGCGGAAAGCTACCTGATAAAATATCTTGCAAGGAGTATCAGAAGATTCAAGGAGCAGTACCCTGATTTTATCTTTCATATTTTCAGCGGAGATACCGAGCCGGTAGCCGAAAGGCTTAATCGGGGACTGCTTGATCTTGCAGTAATAGTCGAACCGCCGAATCTGTCAAAATATAATTATCTCACCATCCCCGAAAGCGACAAATGGGGCGTGGTAATGCGACGTGACAGTCCGCTGGCAGAGAAAAGAGAAATCACCTTTGAAGATCTGTACGGTCTGCCGCTTTTCTGTTCGGAGCAGTCTATCAAGGCGGATTTTCCCCGCTGGTGTGGTGATGATATGGACAAGCTGAATTTCGCAGGAACCTTTAATCTTGCGTACAACGGTTCAGTGTTTGTAAAGGAAGGTCTTGGCTATCTGCTGACCTTTGAGCATCTTATCAATACAAGTGACGAAAGCGGCCTATGCTTCAGACCTATCACCCCGGAACTTAAAACAGATATGTATATCATCTGGAAAAAGTATCAGGTCTTCTCCCCTATCGTTGACCTGTTTGTCAGACGCTTGAGAGAGGAATATTGATAAATCAAAAGACAGATAAAAGGAGCATTTAAAATGATTATTGATTTCAACGACATTCAGCAAATGACGATCCCCTGCATGAACAACGGTGAGGGCATGATGACCGTCAGAATGTATAATGACGAAAGCTACCGCATTATCCCCACAACAATACATCCCGGCGGCAAAATTGGTCTGCATACACAAAGCTCCGGCGATGATCTGAACTATATCCTCAGCGGAAACGGAAAGGCTGTCTGTGATGGTGTGGAGGAAGCACTCAACCCCGGAGTACTTCATATCTGCCCGAAAGGCTCACAGCATACTATCATCAATACCGGAGAAACCGATCTTGTAGAGCTTGGACGTCGTGTCGTCGCCGACCCAGATGCAGCTGTTTTCGTGATCGACGTACAGTCCTTCCCCGTTGTCGATGAACGGTACCGGGTAGGAGACCAGCACCTTCCCTTCCATCGTGCACAGGTTGATGGTCCGCAGTTCGCTGTCGGCGATCCAGAGCGCGTCGCGTACGGGGTCGTAGCACAGGTCGGAGATGTCCCGGATACCCTCCGTGATTTCCGTGCGTCCCACGACGCCGTCGGTCAGCGAGTAGCGGATGAGCAGGCGCGGCTTTTCCTGGTTGCCGAGCAGCAGGGTGCCGTCGCCCAGCCAGGTGACGGCTTCCAGCCCGCTGTTGGTGCGCAGGCCCTCGGGGATGACCGTCAGCAGTTCCGATTCCTGGTACTCCGGAGCGCGCAGGCGACGGAGTTCCTGCCTGCGTTCCACAACAACCATCCCTTCACCCCTTCCGCAAGGTAAAATAGGCAATCTCCGGCGGGCAGCCGATGCGGTAGGGGAACCAGCTGCCGTTGCCGCAGTGGACATAGCCATAGCTCTGGCCTTTCTGCACCATGCCCCTCGTATATTTAAACAAAGGGAACAGTGGAATGCCGAAAATGCCGAACTGGCTGCCATGGGTATGGCCGGTGAGGGTGAGCTCCACGCCATGCTCCGCCGCGTTGTCGATGAATTCCGGATGATGCGCCAGAAGGACCTTCACCGCATCCTT
>CACWVH010000040.1 GCA_902764235.1 uncultured Ruminococcus sp. | reverse complement strand
ATTAAATCCAGTGCCTGTATTGCGTCAGCAATTTTTTCGTCAGGTTGTGCAAAAAGACCGCAGACAACCTGACGGTTGTCAAGGGCTTTTTGTACAAGATGACGGAAAAAGGGCAAGCAAGACAGGTGCTGAGCCGTAAGGCGTGATTTATTCAGTGATTCCTTAATTCAATTTCACGGATTCAGGTATTTTTCTGTAACAAAATATCATACAAAAAATAACCGCCGTTTGTCACAAGAGACTAACGGCGGATAATGATTATTCTGTTTTGTCTTTTTTCACCCTGACAAATCTGCCCTTTTCCTTGACGATAAGCTTCATGGGTATATTGAATTTGATGCGCTTGCCCTTATTGTATCTGGCACTGTGCACACGGCGCATATTTCTTGTTGTTTTTCTGACCTCGTATTTTTCGTGAGGTATTTTCATTTGTCTGAGCCTTGTAAATACATATCTTCTGATAAGAGTATATATTACAGATGTCACCGGAGCGCTGACAAGAAGTCCGACCACTCCGAAGAAGCCGCTGAAAAGCACGATCGCAGATATCAGAACGATCGGCGGCAGTCCTACATTGTTTCCGACGACCCTCGGATATATAAAGTTTCCCTCGACCTGCTGCAGGCATACCATAAAGATCAGGAACCATACTGCATTGATCGGATTATCAATAAGCATAAGCAGTGCGCCGATGCCTGCACCGATATATACGCCGAACATGGGAATCCAGGAGAGGATAGCCACCATTACGCCCACAAGTGCCGCATATGGGAAACCAAGTATCGTCATTCCCAGCGCCGTAAGGCTGCCGAGGATAACACATTCCATCATCTGACCTGTTATGCAGTTGTAGAAGGATTTGTTTGCAAGTGAGCCGACATCAACTAAAAAATCAGCTGTCTTTATCGGAAGAACTGAATAGATCAGTCTTTTTACGCCTGAGGTGATCTGTTCTTTTTTCATAAGCGTATAGACTGCAAGGATAAGACCGAGAAGTACATTCAGCGCTACATTGAATACAGATGAAATCATGCTCATAGCGGAGCTTACGATACCGGCTGCATCATTCTGCAGGAAATTGGTAATATACTTTTTGAAATCATCCCAGTTTATTTCAAGATTTGTAATTATATTTTTTACATATTCGTTGCTTTCGCTCAGATCATTCACGAATGCGATCAGTGAATCTATCGCTCCGGGCACGGACTTTATGATAGTATTCAGACTTTCTCCGAGCTTCGGGATAATTATCAGCAGAAATACCGTAATTATTGCAATAAACAGAAGCATTGACAAAACAAGAGCCACCGGTCGTCTGATCTTTTCAAATATCGGTCTGACAGTTTTTCCTTTTTTCGGCTGGAAAAGATGACCCTCGATTGCCTTGAGCGGAACATTCAGAAAGAATGTAAAGCATACTGCCAGAATAAAGGGCATCATGACATAGAGCATCCATGTCAGAAACTGAAATACGATATTCATATGCTGAAGACCAAGATAAACCAGTATCAGCACTGAGCCTATAAATAAAATTTTCTGAATATTTTTTCTGTCGAGTTTCATACTGACCCCCTTCTGGTTAACGTGCAGCTGTGCACAGATTATTTATGAGACCGCCTGCTTCCTGCTGCAGCACGTACCTCCGCATACAAGAAGCTCTCCGTCATAGCACACAAGTGCCTGACCAAATGTTATAGCCCTTTGCGGCTTGTCAAAGACAACTTTTATGTTGCCGTTTTCAAGCGGATAAAGCGTTGCAGGCTGTTCCTGCTGATTATATCTTACTCTTGCGCAGACCCTGACCGGGGAGTGCGCACATTCATAGGATACCCAGTTCACATCAAAGGCATAAGCCGTATCTCCGAAAAGCTCCTCATTGCTTCCAAGCACGACCCTGTTGTTTTCTATATCCTTTTCTATAACGTAGGCAGGCTTTCCGAGGGCTATTCCCAGCCCCTTCCTCTGCCCTACTGTATAGCGTATTATACCGCTGTGCTGACCGAGAACATTTCCATCTCTGTCAACAAAATCACCGCAGGGGAATTTTTTCCCTGTATAAGCTTCGATAAAGCGTGCATAATCCCCGTCAGGAACGAAGCAGATGTCCTGACTGTCAGGCTTTGCGGCATTGACAAGTCCGTATTTTTCTGCTATTGCCCTTGTCTGCGGCTTGGTCAGCTCTCCGATCGGGAAAAGAGTTTTTGCAAGCTGCTGCTGAGTCATACCGTACAGCACATAGCTCTGGTCCTTTGCAGGATCTGTTCCCTTGAGAAGCTGAAACCTTCCTGTTTTTTCGTCATATCTTCTGCGGACATAATGTCCTGTTGCGATATAGTCCTGACCTAAAAGCTCTGCTCTTTTCAGAAGAGCGTCGAATTTTATGAAACGGTTGCAGTCAATACAAGGATTCGGCGTCAGACCGTTGATATAGGAATTATTGAATTTGTCTATAACACATTCCCTGAAGCGGTCGCCGAAATTATATACATAGAAAGGAATATCCAGCCTGTTTGCGACACTTCGTGCATCCTCAACATCATCAAGGCTGCAGCAGCTGCGGCTCCTGTCAAGCTGTATATCCTCATTTGTAAACAGCCTGAGCGTCACTCCCGTGACATCATACTGTTCTTTAAGTATCGCAGCGGCAGCCGAGCTGTCAACTCCGCCGCTCATTGCAACCATAACCTTTTCCAAAGCTCTCACTTCCTCACTATATCGGTGGCTCCGCCCCCGAACCCCTGCGAGGGCGCTGCCCTCGACCCGCAAGGGCTTCTCGCCCTTGACCCCGGCAGGGGATAATCCCCTGCACCTGAAATTTTATTATAATATTTTCGCAGCCGCAGGCGGCGAAAATAAACCGCAATTATTATTCATTATTCATTATTCACTATTCGTTATTCATTTATTACGTCCCACGGTGTGAGCATACCGAGGATGCGGCCGCGGGAAGAGCCGCTGTCGGTTATGAAAACGGCTGCAAGACGCTTTGCACCGGGGCGCTTGCGTTCAAATTCGCTGCGCACGTCATAAATAGAGGTTTCCCGTCCGACAAAGCGGAAGCGCTCTGTCGAATGGTTGTTGAAGCTGAGCATTTCCCCGAAATCGGATATAAGCATATCATCCCTGAGACTTGTCATACCGTTGACAAGAGAATATGTAAAAACCGTACTCACACTGAATACGCCGATACATTCTCCGCCGTCGATCACAGGAACATGGGAAAAGCCCTGACGCTCCATTTTTTTCATAACTGTCTGTGCCTTCTGTGAAAGCGTAGTTTTGAGAATATCCGCAAAAAGTGTTGAAAACTCTATCGCAAGCGGCGGACGTCTGATGAAATCCGTCACCTCTCCGAGAAAGCTTATCATAGCCTGAGAGGGCTGGATAAGCCGTTCGCCGCCGAGTTCGGAATGATGGCTGAGAAAATTCCTTATCTCACGGCAGATATCAAGATTTTCACGGTAGGGCTTGCTTTCCTTTTCGCTCATAAAGCGCACGATAGGACTGCCTGATCTTTTGTCGTCAGTATTGTATTTGGCATTAAGCGTTTCCTCAAGCTCTCTGTAAGCATTGAGAAATTCATCAGCTCTGTCCGTATCCGGCATTTTTATCATCCCTCTACGCTGTATTTTTCTGCTATATATTCATCATAGGAACGTGTAATATCCTTTATACCGTCCTTTTCGATCACGATAATACGGTTTGCAACCGTGGAAATGAATTCATGGTCATGGGATGTAAACAGTACAACTCCCTTGAAGGCTGAAAGCCCCTTATTGACAGCCGTTATCGATTCAAGATCGAGATGGTTTGTCGGCTGGTCAAGCACAAGCACATTTGCGCCGAACATCATCATTCTCGAGAGCATACATCTTACCTTCTCGCCGCCTGAAAGAACCTTTACAGGCTTGAAAACATCATCGCCCGAGAAAAGCATTCTTCCGAGGAAGCCTCTGAGGTAGGTATCTGTATTATCATTGCCTCTGACATACTGACGCAGCCAGTCAATGATAGTATCGTCATTGCCCTCAAAGAAAGCCGTGTTATCCTTGGGGAAATACGACTGAGTTATAGTGCTGCCCCACTTGAATTCACCCTCATCAGGCTCCATATTGCCCATAAGTATCTCAAAAAGAGTGGTAATTGCGATCTCATTGTCGCAAAGAAATGCAACCTTGTCATTTCTCTCTATTCTGAACGAGATATTGTCAAGAACCTTTTCGCCGTCAACTGTTTTTGAAAGGTTTTCTACATAAAGAACCTCCTTGCCGACCTCTCTGTCGGGTGTAAAGCCGACGAAGGGATAACGGCGTGAGGATGCAGGCATTTCCTCGACTGTGAGCTTGTCAAGAAGCTTTCTTCTTGAGGTGGCCTGCTTTGATTTTGATTTGTTGGCAGAGAAACGCTGTACAAAGCTCTGCAGCTCCTTGATTTTTTCCTCTGTCTTTTTATTCTGCTGCTTTATCATGGACTGTATGAGCTGGCTGGATTCATACCAGAACTCATAGTTTCCGACATACAATTTGATCTTATTGTAATCTATATCCACCATATGTGTGCATACCGTATTGAGGAAATGACGGTCATGCGATACTACAATTACCGTTCCCTCATAATCAAGGATAAAATCCTCCAGCCATGAGATAGCCTTTATATCAAGGTTATTTGTAGGCTCGTCAAGAAGTATGATCTCCGGGTTTCCGAAAAGAGCCTGTGCAAGAAGCACCTTAACCTTTTCGTTGCCTGTCAGGCTGCTCATCTGTGAGTAAAGTATATCCTCAGAAAGTCCCAGACCCTGAATAAGCTTTGAAGCATCGCTTTCAGCCTCCCAGCCGTTCATTTCGGCAAATTCAGCCTCAAGCTCAGACGCTCTTATCCCGTCCTCATCGGAAAAATCCTCCTTGAGATAGATAGCATCCTTTTCCTTCATTATATCGTAAAGCTTTTTGTTGCCGTATATTACCGTATCAAGAACGGTATATTCGTCAAAAGCAAAATGATCCTGTTTAAGAACTGACATCCTTGTGTTTTCAGGAATAATCACCTCGCCCTTTGTAGGCTCCAGCTCTCCTGAAAGCACCTTGAGGAAGGTAGATTTTCCTGCACCGTTAGCACCGATAATACCATAGCAGTTATTATCCGTCAGCTTTAAATTTACATCAGAAAAAAGCGGTGTTCCGCTGAAATTCACGGAAACATTACTTACTGTTATCATTTATCCTGTCTCCCTTTTATCCTTTTGCCAGCTTTTATTTTTCAGCTGAAAATCATATTTATCCCTTGAATTCAAAATTATCCCAGTCAAACTCACGCAGTCTGCCGCTGTTTTTAAGCTCAGGAAAATCCCACTGCCTGAGCACCTCATAGGCAGCTATAGCTGCCGAGTTGGACAGATTAAGGCTTCTTGCCTCATCTATCATAGGTATCCGCACCGTAGTCTGCGGATTGTCATGCAGGAGCTTTTCGGGAAGCCCCTTTGTTTCCTTTCCGAACACTAAATAGCATTTGTCCGGAAATTTTATATCTGTATATTTCCTTGGCGCCTTGGTGGAGAAATAATAATATGCTCCTCCCCTTGTGCGCTCAAAGAAATCGTCAAGATCCTCATAATAAGTCAAATCGAGATACTGCCAGTAATCAAGCCCCGATCTTTTGAGGTGTTTATCAGTCGGGGTAAAGCCCATCGGCTTCACAATATGCAGTCTTGCGCCTGTTGCGGCGCAGGTTCTTGCGATATTGCCTGTATTCTGCGGTATCTCGGGTTCGACAAGAACAATATTCAGTTCAGGCATTTTTTCCTCTCCAGAAATCCGTCAGCACTGAACAGGTTATTCATCAGTGCTGCTTCGATATATATCATCTTTTATTTCAGAAATATCCGCTGCATATCAGAACTTTCTGAACCTGTTATATCTTTTGTTGAGCATAGCTTCGGTATCAGCAGCGCTGAGCTTGTCTATTGTCTGAGAAATCAGAGTCTTGAAGCTGTCGAACATAATGCTGTCAGCAGTTTTCGGCTCACGGATTATTCTTTCTATAACGCCGAGCTTGAAAAGATCCTGAGATGTGAGCTTCAGACATTCCGAAGCCTCGGCTGTCTTGGTCGGGTCCTTCCAGAGAATGCTTGCGCAGCCCTCCGGGGAAATGACCGAGTAGATAGCGTTTTCAAGCATCCAGACCTCATCTGCAACAGCAAGCGCAAGAGCGCCGCCGCTTCCGCCCTCTCCGATAAGTATTGAAAGTATCGGAGTTTTCAGCGTCATCATTTCCATCAGGTTTTCGGCAATAGCCTGACCCTGACCTCTTTCCTCAGCTCCGATACCGCAGTATGCCCCTGAGGTATCCACAAAGCAGATGACCGGACGATGAAATTTTTCAGCCTGCTTCATCAGTCTGAGAGCCTTTCTGTAGCCCTCGGGATGAGCGGAGCCGAAATTTCTTTCCATTCTTTCCTTGAGGTTCCTGCCCTTTTCAAGTCCGATAACGGTAACAGCCCGTCCTCCAAGCTCGGCAACGCCTGCGATAACCGCCTTATCGTCGGCATATCTTCTGTCGCCGTGCAGCTCGATAAAGCTGTCGCCGAATATCCTTGTAATATAATCGATCGCAGTCGGGCGATCATTGGCTCTTGCCGCTGTAACGCTGTCAAATGCGCTCACTGTTCATCGCCCTCCTTCTGAGTATCTGTTTCATCACTTTCCTGCACAGCCGGAACGCTTCCGTGAAGGATAAGCAGCCTTGTGAGCATTTCCTTCATTTCCTTTCTCGGAACAACCCTGTCAACAAAGCCCTTTTCAACAAGGAACTCTGCGGACTGGAAATCCTTCGGCAGCTTCTGTCTGATGGTCTGCTCGATAACTCTCGGCCCTGCAAAGCCGATGAGTGCCTTCGGCTCTGAAAGGATGATATCGCCTTCCATCGCAAAGCTTGCTGTAACACCGCCCGTTGTCGGGTCGGTAAGTACAGTTATATAAAGCAGTCCCGCATCGCTGTGTCTTTTTACTGCACCGCTGGTCTTTGCCATCTGCATCAGGGAAAGAATACCCTCCTGCATCCTGGCGCCGCCGGACACGGTAAATACTATAACAGGCAGGGAATACTCTGTTGCATATTCAAACGCTTTTGTGATCTTTTCTCCCGTGACCGTACCCATTGAGCCCATCATAAACTGGGAATTCATTACAGCGATCACAGCTTCACAGCCGCCTATTCTTGCCTTGCCTGTTATTACAGATTCGTTTTCTCCGCTGTTGAGCTTAGCATTTTTCAGCTTTCTCGTATAATCGGGGAAATCTATTATATTTGTTGACATCATATCAGCGTCGAATTCCTCGAAGCTTCCGCTGTCAACAGTAATTTCAATACGCTGTCTTGCGCCTAACCTGAAATGATATGAGCAATTCGGACATACCTTGAGGTTTTCGCTGAGGTCAGAGGACAAAACAGGATTTTTGCAAACAGGACATTTCACCCAAAGCTCATTTGGGATATACGGATGATTTTCAACCGATTCGCCCTGATTTTCAAGCTCGTTTTTCGGCTTCAAAAAATTAAAAAAATCTGCAGTATTCAATACTTCACCCGACCAATCTCCGCTTTGCCGTTTTCCGGCATATGCGGCTTATATAAACCCGGAGATCACTCTCCGTTATTCTTCTTTTCAAGACGTTTTTTTCTGTCCTCCATAAATCCGGTGGTATATTCACCCGATACGAACTCAGGGTCGGACAGTATATCGATATGAAGGTCTCTGTTGTGCTTGATACCGCTGACGGTAAGCTCACTCAGAGCCATTTTCATTTTTCTTATCGCAAGCTCTCTCGAACGTGCCTGAACGATAAGCTTGCCTATCATTGAATCATAATAAGGCGGAACGCTGTAATCCTGATAGATCGCCGTGTCAAATCTGACATTCGGACCTCCGGGAATATGTATGAAATTGATGGTTCCGCAGCCCGGACGGAAATCATTATCCACATCCTCTGCATTGATACGGCATTCGATAGCATTTCCATGCATGAACACCCTGTCCTGGGTAACAGTAAGCTTTGCGCCCGAGGCGATCCTTATCTGCCACTGGACGATATCAATGCCGACCACCATTTCGGTCACAGCGTGCTCGACCTGAAGTCTTGTATTCATTTCCATGAAATAGAAATTCTTATCCTTATCAAGAAGGAATTCGACTGTACCGGCATTTTCATAGCCCACAGCCCTTGCAGCCTTTGCGGCAGCCTCCATCATAGCCCTTCTGATATCCGGTGTGATTGCAGGCGAGGGGCTTTCCTCGATAAGCTTCTGATTTTTTCTTTGTACAGAGCATTCACGCTCTCCCAGACAAACGACATTTCCGTATTTATCGCTGAGCAGCTGCATTTCAACGTGCTTTACAGGTGTCAGGAACTTCTCCATATATACAGCTCCGTCACCGAACGCACTCTGCGCCTCAGCCTTTGCGGAAAGAAAAGCATTATCGAATTCCTCGATACTGTCCACTCTTCTGATACCTCTGCCGCCGCCTCCGCTTCTTGCCTTGACTAGCAGCGGAAAGCCGATCTCCTGAGCCTTCTGTCTTGCCTGATTTATATCATCTATGATATCGCTGCCGGGAGTCACGGGAACTCCGGCTGCTCTCATAGTTTTCCTTGCTTCATCCTTATCGCCGAGACGCTCGATCATTTCTGCGCTCGGACCGATAAATTCGATATTGCACTTTTTGCAAAGGGCAACAAATTTTGAATTTTCGGACAAAAGTCCGTATCCGGGGTGTATCGCCTGTGCGCCGGAAAGAGCAGCCACCTCAAGAATGGCAGCCATATTCAGATAGCTGTCGGCTACCTGAGGCCCGCCTATGCAGAAGCTTTCGTCAGCCATTCTCACATGAAGTGCGTCCTTATCGGCTGTTGAATAAACCGCAACGGTAGATATACCCATTTCTCTGCAGGCACGGATTATTCTTACGGCGATCTCGCCACGATTGGCAATCAGTATTTTTGAAAACAACTCGATTACTCCCTCTCAACAAGAGCAAACGAAAACTCTGCCGATACGCTCAGCTTGCCGTTTACATAACCCTTGCCCTTTATAAAATAGAAATTCCTTTTCTGACCTGTAAGCTCGCATTTTATCTCAAGCGTATCTCCCGGCAGCACCTTATTTCTGAACTTAGCCTTGTCAATACCGGTAAAATACGGTGTTGACTTTGCCGAAACGTCAGAGATGATAACTGCACTTGCCTGCGCCATCATTTCGCAGAGGATAACTCCCGGCACTACCGGATTACCCGGAAAATGTCCGTCAAGGAACCATTCGTCGCCGGTGATATATTTCTTTCCCTCACAGGTATTCTCACCTGTTTTGGTTGCTTCATCTATAAGAAGCATTGAATTTCTGTGGGGTATTATCTGCATTATTTCTTCTTTGTTCATAATTCTGCTCCTTATCTGATAACAAACAGCGGCTGACCGAATTCAACTACCTGACCGTTTTCAACGCATACCTCTGCGATCACGCCGTTTTTCTCGGCTGTAACCTCATTCATAAGCTTCATTGCCTCAATAAGACAGATCACATCTCCCTTGTGAACCTCGCTGCCGAGTGAAACATAAGGCTCGCTGTCAGGTGACGGAGCGCTGTAAAATACGCCGACCATCGGGGACTCCACCGGAGTACCCTCTGTCTTAGCTTCTGTCTTTACCGGTACGGCAGGCTCAGTGCTTACCTGAACCTCAGCGGCAGGAGACTCATATGCAGCTGCTGCGGGAGCGGCTGCTGTCACCTTTGCGCTTTTCTGACGGATACTGATGAATTCGTCCTCGCCCATCTGTATGTCAAGTGCTGTTGCCTTTGAGCTGTCAAATGCAGCAAGCAGCTCTTTGATTTCTTCAATACTGTACATAGCGGTTCTCCACCTTCATTATGATTTAATGGTTAATTACTCAAACTTCCCACTTGATATTATACTGTCGAAATAGTTGGCTTATTATCAGGCGAAAAGAAAACAACCAAAGTTGTTGAAAGTACGATTATTACTTGGATTGAACAGTAAAATAGTATGGGAAGTTTAAGTTGATTATTTTTTAAGAACGATACAAGCATTATGACCGCCGAAGCCGAAGGTAGTTGAAAGAGCCATATCTGCCTGTACATTTACTGCCGTATTCGGTGTATAATCGAGATCACATTCCGGATCAGGCTCCTTATAGTTTACTGTCGGCGGAATGATGCCGTCCCTGAGTGCAAGAGCAGCAGCGATCGCCTCAACAGCGCCTGTTGCGCCCAGCATATGACCTGTCATTGATTTTGTCGAGCTGATATGAGCCTTATACGCTCTCTTGCCGAGAACCTCCTTGAATGCCTTTGTCTCACCTGAGTCGTTAAGGCTTGTTGAAGTTCCGTGAGCATTGATATAAAGCTCCTCGTCACCCTTGTAGCCTGCTTCCTCAAGAGCAATGCGCACGCATCTTGCAGCGCCCTTACCCTCGGGGTCGGGAGCTGTGATATGATGTGCGTCACAGGTATTGCCGTAGCCGCAGATCTCAGCATAGATCTTTGCGCCTCTGTTTACAGCGTGCTCATATTCCTCAAGAATAAGGATACCTGCGCCCTCGCCCATTACAAAGCCTGATCTTTCCTTGTCAAAGGGGATAGAAGCTCTTTTCGGGTCATCGCTGAGGGTAAGCGCCTTGCAGCTTGTAAAGCCCTTTACGGCAAGAGGAGTGATAGTAGCCTCTGCACCGCCTGCGATAATAGCGTCAGCCATACCGTATTTGATGGCATGGAAGGCTTCGCCCACAGCATGGGTCGATGTTGAGCAGGCTGTTACTACCGGCAGACAGGGACCCTGAGCCTTGAAGCGGATCGCAACATTTCCGGCAGCGATATTGCCTATCATCATCGGAATGAAGAAGGGGGATATATTCTTGTCTGTATAAAGATTTACGCTCTGCTCATAGAAGGTGTGTATACCGCCTACGCCTGAGCCGACATAACAGCCGAAGCGTTCCGGAGCGACCTTGCCCTCTATGCCGCTGTCCTCAACTGCCTGTGCAGCCGCAGCAACAGCATACTGACAGAAAAGATCCATTCTTCTGCATTCTCTTTTATCTATATATTTAGTCGGATCGAAATCCTTTACCTCGGCAGCGACCTTAGCCTTAGTCTGTGCAGGGTCGAATTTTGTGATGAAATCAATTCCGCTTACGCCGTTTTTCATAGATTCCCACATTGCCGCAGCGTCGTTTCCAATCGGTGTGATTGCGCCGATACCGGTGATAACTACTCTTTTCATTTACACGATTCCTTTCCTTGAAATTCTTTTCCTGAATCAGATAGCAAGACCGCCGTCAACCTTGATGACCTCGCCTGTGATGTAGGATGCCTCGTCGCTTGCAAGGAAGGCCACTGTATTTGCGATATCAGTTACCTCACCTGCACGTCTGAGCGGAATTGCTGCAAGAGTTGCCTCTCTTGCCTTTTCGGGCATTCCGTCAGTCATATCTGTTCTGATAAAGCCGGGAGCAATAGCATTGACTGTGACATTTCTTGAGCCAAGCTCCTTTGCAATGGATTTGGTCATACCGATTATGCCTGCCTTAGCGGAAGCATAGTTTGACTGACCTGCATTGCCGGTAATACCAACGATAGAGGAAATATTGATGATCCTTCCCCTGCGCTTTTTCATAAAGTGCTTGTACACTGCCTTTGTCATATTGAAGGTACCCTTGAGGTTGACTGCGATAACTGCGTCAAAGTCAGATTCCTTCATTGAAAGCATAAGAGTATCTCTTACGATGCCTGCGTTGTTCACAAGGATATGAACCTCGCCGAATTCTGCGATAATGTCCTCAACTAACTTTGAAGAAGCCTCGAAATCCGCAACATTGCATTCATAAGCCGCAGCCTTTACGCCGAGTGCCTCAAGCTCCTTTACTGTTTCCTCAGCCTTTTCACCGTCGCCGAGATGATTGAAGGCTATATTTGCTCCAAGCTCCGCAAGCTTCAGGGCGATAGCCTTGCCTATACCTCTTGAAGCGCCTGTAACGATAGCTGTTTTACCTGTCAGTTCAAACATAATTTCCCCCTGACGCTTATGAAAGTGCGTCAAGTCCCTCCTTTGTTTCAATATTTACTGCTTTGAGTTCAGGATCTATTTTTCTGATAAGACCTGTGAGCGTTTTGCCCACACCTACTTCTATAAAGCTGTCTGCACCCTGCTGTGCAAGGTTTTCGACAGTTTTCTGCCATTTAACGGGACTTTTCACCTGTGCTGCGACAAGCGCCTTATAATCTCCCTCATACGGCTGTGCAGTCACATTGGAATACACCGGTATCTCAGGTGCTTTAAGCTCAATGCCCTCAAGATACTCTGCAAGAGCATCAGCGGCGCTGCTCATAAACGGTGAATGGAAAGCACCGCTCACTGCAAGCCTTACAGCCTTGCCCTTTTCCTCCTTGACCCTTGCGCAAAGGGCGTCTATTTCATCCTCAGCCGCAGCGACAACAGTCTGAGCCGGGCTGTTATAATTCACGGGATAAGCCTTTTCAAATTCAGAGCAGATCTGCTCCACCTTTTCGGGAGTAAGCTTCAGAACAGCTGCCATTGCGCCCTTGTTTTCATTTGCAGCCTTATCCATGACCTCTGCACGTCTGCACACAAGTCTGAACGCATCCTCATATGAAAGCATTCCTGCAAAAGCAAGAGCTGCTATCTCGCCAAGTGAAAAGCCTGCAACATAATCCGGGCGGATGCCCTTTTCCTGTACCGCAGCCGCAGCTGCAAGGTCTGCTGTAAATACACAGGGCTGTGTATTTATTGTTACGGAAAGCTCCTCCTTAGTTCCCTCGAAGCACTGCTTTATTGTGCCGGGGCGGATGCTCTCCGCCATATCAAAGACTGCCTTTGCGGCAGGTGAATTTTCATAAAGTGATTTTCCCATTCCGGGGTACTGCGCACCCTGACCTGAGAATACAAAAACTGTTTTTCCCATTTAGCTTACCTCCCGTTACTGATCGATGCTTCTGCAAATAATATCTCAGTCCTTATTCCAGCGGATAACACAGCTGCCTGTTGTAAGACCTCCGCCGAAAGCACACATTGCAATAAGGTCGCCTTTTTTAAGCAGACCGCTGCGGTTAGCCTCATCAAGAGCGATCGGAACGCTGCCGGAGGAAGTATTTCCGTAATGCTGGACATTGCAGAAGAATTTTTCTCTCGGAATATCAAGGTTCTTAGCCGCAGTATTTATTATTCTTATATTTGCCTGATGCGGGATAACCCAGTCGATATCGCTCTGCTGAAGTCCTGCATCCTCAACTGCCTTTTTAATACCGTTTGCCATAGCTGCCGTTGCAAAGCGGTAAACATCATTGCCTGCCATATGAAGGACAGCTCTTTCCTCCTCATGCTCATAGAATGGCGAGGAATTTGTTCCGTGGGGTATTCTGATTGCAGCGTCATTTCCCGAAGCTGTCAGATGAATCGAAAGGAGGTCATCGCCCTCACCGAGAACTGCTGCTGCACCGCCGTCACCGAACAGCACGCAGGTAGAGCGGTCTGTCCAGTCGATTATATTGGAAAGGTTATCCATAGAAACGATAAGTACCTTTTTTACAGCCTTTCTTGCAAAGAAGCCGGCAGCGATCTCAAGGGCATAAATAAAGCCCGAGCAGGCTGCGTTGACATCAAAGGCAGGACAGGTCGCACCGATTTCCTTCTGTATCATGCATCCCTGTGAAGGGGTAATGTTTTCGCCTCTCATTGTTGAGCAGATAATAAGATCAAGCTCCTCCGGGCTTACGCCTGCATTTTCGAGAGCATTTTCAGCAGCCTCAACACATAGCTCGGTAATTGTTTCTTTTTTAGCAATATGACGTTCTTCAATACCGGTTCTGGTACGGATCCATTCGTCATTGGTTTCAACCATGGTTGAAAGCTCATCGTTGTTCATTACATACTCAGGCACTGCCTTGCCTGTTCCAAGTATAGTAAAACTCATTCAACTGACCTCCGAAATTTTTATAAAGGCAAGCCCACACAGGTTCTGCCGGGAATCAGATGCACCGGAACCGCCGCACCCGGGTGGCATAGCCATAGTAATACCTTGCGAAAAATGCTGTTTATGAAGCATTTTTCACATAGCATTATGCACAACGGTATAATCCATCTATTCTATCCTATAATTCTATACCAAAACCTCCGATTTGTCAAGCCAGCCAGCGTGACGCTCACGGAAATCAACTTTCTTATGAAGAAATATTATTTAACCTTTTTTCTTACATTCTACCTGAATCCGTGAAACTCATTATTGATTGTTCTGAAAAAACCTGAGATAATGCGTTGTTTTATGCATTTCAGGTTTTTAAGCTGTTCACCCATAAGG
>CACWVH010000039.1 GCA_902764235.1 uncultured Ruminococcus sp. | reverse complement strand
AGAGCTATTTTGTTTGCAATTTTTTATCCGATTATCCTGTTGTTAGGTTTGGATGATAAACGGTTTTATATTGCTTGATCATTGAGCAGACACTAAGTATGAAAAATCTGGGAGATGCTGAAAAGCGTGGTTGTATTGCAGGAGATGGATTATGTGTATTACTGCCGTCACGGAGCCTGCTGTAAGCCGTGTATTTTGTAATAAACGAAGGAGGAAATTATGAAGGTTTGTGCGTCATGCGGTGCCTCACTTCCGGATGGTGCTGCTTTTTGTATAGGCTGCGGATCCAAGGAGTTTGTAAGCGAGACCCTTCCGGATCTTGATGCTCCACAGCCTGAAAAGCCAAAAATAGAATACGATCAGTATGGCAGACCGATAGGTCAGGAATATGCTCAGCCGCAGTATGAAGAGCCAAGATTTACTCAGAGCTATGAGGATTACGATCAGTCCTATTCACAGGGCTCTGACTATCCTCAGTATATCGAGCAGTATTCAGAGCAGATGTCTCAACAGTATCAGCCGCAGTACGGACAGCAGTATCAGCAGCCGCAGTACGGACAGCAGTATCAGCAGCCGCAGTACGGGCAGCAGTACCAGCAGCCGCAGTACGGGCAGCAGTACCAGCAGCCGCAGTATGAGCAGCAGTATCAGCAGCCGCAGTATGAGCAGCAGTATCAGCAGCCGCAGTACGAGCAGCAGTATCAGCAGCCGCAGTACGAGCAGCAGTACCAGCAGCCGCAATATGAGCAGCAGCCTGTGGTTTACAGCGAGGATGAATATGAACAGCCTCAGACGGTTGAACCGCAGCCGCAGCAGAATGTTTATCATTCCGAGCATACGGCATATGTTCCGGATGAGAATGAAGAAGAAAGTGACTTCGATCCATATGCAGCTGCAGAGAAAAAGGATGACTTTGATCCCTATGAGGCTGCAAAGAACTTCAAGTTTGAAAAGAAGGAAGACGAACCCGAAAAAGCTCAGGAGCCGGAGGAAACGCCGAAGAATCTCAAGGGCATTCTTGCCAAATATCAGGATACCAAGGATCATACATATGAATACGATCAGAATACATTTTCTGCAAATAAGCAGACCTGTAAGCTTGCTGTTCTCGGTATAACCTTCTGGGTACCGTTTGTTGCGGCAAAGGATTGCGGAGCTGCGAGATTCTATGCAAATCAGGGCTTGCTTATCTTTATCATAGAGGTGCTTCTTCTTATTCCGGAGCTTATTTTCACAGGAATAATCGGAGTCGGACTTACACTGGGCGCCCAGATAATTGTCGGCATAATTCTTGATCTTATTATTACAGCAATCGTTTATGCAGTGCCTATATTTATGATAGTAACTGCATTCAAAAATATCAATCAGGGCAAGGTCAAGGACGTTCCCTTTGTCGGCAGAATAAGAATAATCAAATAAAATAATAATAGCTTCCGCAGATACTATGTCTGCGGAAGCTTTGTATATTATCAGAATTCAGGAACATCCTCAGAATGAGAAAAGACAAACTGTATTTCCGGATGTTCTTTTTTCAGCTTTCTGAGAGTATTCAGAACGCTGACATAATCCTTAGGATAGAATTGCAGCTTCAGAAGCCTGGCTGTCGGTTCAGCCTTGCCGGATAAGGCATATTCGTCAACAGAAGCATCTGCGGCGATAAAGATGTTCTTTTCAGTCAGGAAAAAGCCTGCCATGGATTTTGCGTGCCCGGAAATATCGACAGCAAGAACAGTTCCGTCACCGAATACATCAAATACCCATTTGAAATAATCAGACAAAAAGCTTTTGCCGTTGAAAAGCCCTGCGGCAGACCTGGGTATAGCGGCGGAAGGAAGAGTGGATGGAATGATGCCGTCAGAAGGGTCAGAAAGCCACAATATGCTGAGCACCTGCGCTGTTGATAATATCTCGTATTTGGGGAGAAGCTTCAGTCCGCCGCAGCATTCCGGATCGCAGTGAGTCAGAAGAACCTTCCTGATACAGATCGGATCAAGCTTGTCTGCAAGCAGCCGGGATTTTATAGAATCCTCATCAGTAAAAGACAGCTTGTGCTTTGACATCAGTCTTGAAAATGCTGTGGCATTTGTACGCAGAGTCCTGCTGCATCCTGTATTGATAAGGATAGTGCCGAATTTCTTATGCTCGGTCATAAAAACATTTACAGGAAGCTTTTTTACGCCGGCAGTGCAGCCCTTGTAAAGCTCGCTGAAATCAAATTCCTCATAACCGCAGATATATCTTTTGAAGCTGATGATCTTGTCCATATTTTTTCTCCGTTATTCATTATGCTCAGCTAATTGTAAAAGTCAAAAAATCATTTGTTTATGCGGATTTTAGTATTTGCAATTTTACATTTTACTCCGCTCTTTCAAAGTTTCTCAGGTTTTGGCGAGGTGTCTGCCCGCCGCAGGCGGGCAGACGACCTTTCGCCATTTTACAATTGGCTATCATTATGCTGATAAAGCAGGATAATACGGTATGTTCACTGTATTATCAGGCAACAGCTGATAAGTGTTTCCATGGTGATTATGTATATTAAGGAAGCACAGATTGATTCATTAATCGGCGTTTAGGGTGTGGGAGTGCAGCAGCTCCTACTGAGACGGCAGTCGAGACAGCCCCACACAGAAACAATTCCGGGTTAGTTCAGACTTCCAATTGCTATTTATTCATTGTTTCCATATAATATTTTATAATAAAATATGGAAAAGTCAAGGAAAAATCCGATTGTATTAAAAAATAACTGTTGAAAAATGCTTCAAACTTTGATATTATTAGAATGGTATTTTAAAATTCAAAGAGATACGAGACTTTGATGAATGTACTGTGTTTCTTTCAGGAATGACACAGTATAAGAAAGAAAGGAGAGAACAAGATGAATAACAGTAATTCTCTTGTAAAACGTCTTTTGGCAGCGGCTGCGGCAGGCACGCTTCTTTTTGCTGTTCCGATGTCCGGATGCAATTTCGGAGATAAAGATAAAGAAAAGGAAAACAGCAAAGCTTCAACCGCTTCAGGGGATGCTTCAGCTGATGAAAAAACAGATAACGGTGTTGTAGCAAAATCACCGCATTATTCTATTCCGTTCAGCGTATTTGAATATCTTTACAATTACAACTACACAACCTTTGTCAGCACCTACGGCTCAAGTATGCTTGACGGTTCAAAGGGACTTGATGAGCAGTATTATGATGAAACCAATAAAATAACCTGGCATGATTATTTCCTTCAGTCAACACAGGATTATATTACATATATAATGTGTTTCGGTGAGGGCGGACTTGATAACGGTATGGCACTTACCGATGCTGAAAAGAAGGAAGTGGAAGAAGGCTTTGCAAGTCTGGAAGAAACAGCAAAGGAAAGCAGCCAGACTCTTGATGAATATATCAAGTCAGTATACGGCGACAAGGTGACAAAGGCTGACATCGAAAATGTGCAGTCTATTTCAAAGGTGGGCCTCAAATACAGAAATAAGCTTCACGACGGCTATAAGTTCACCGATAAGGAATATGAGGATAAATTTGCAGAGAAAAAGACAAGCTATCAGGTAGCAGATTATTATCAGTATACCTTCAGCTTCGCAGAAACAAGCGAGGACGGAACATCCACAACAGTGGATGAAAAGAAAAAGAATGAGATGAAGGAAAATGCTGCTGCTCTTGCCAATTCAAAATCAGGTAAGGAATTCAACGATTACCTTACAAAGTATCTCAAGGCAAATCCTTCTGCTGTTCCGGTAAGCTCAACAGGTACAGAGACCTCTCTCACCGAGGATGAATTCAATAATAATGTAAACAGCTATGTTGAATCAGCCTTCCATTCAAAGGCAGCCTATGATGAATCATCAGATATGACAAAATGGCTGTTTGATGCATCAAGAAAGGCAAATGAAACAAAGGTTTTTGAGAATGACAATGACTATACGGTAGTTCTTGTTTCAAAGCCGCTTTACAGGGATGAGTCCGGCACAAGAAATATAAGACATATTCTTATCACCACCGAAAATATCCAGACGGGAGAGAATTCCGGTGATACGGTGGACGATTCAAAGGTCAAGGAATATGCAGATAAGGTCCTTGAAGAATGGAAGAGCAAGGACAGCACACAGGACAGATTTGCAGAGCTTGCAAATAAATACAGCAAGGATCCCGGTTCAAACACAAACGGAGGTCTTTATTCCAATGTGGTAGAAGGTCAGATGGTTCCTGCATTTAACGACTGGTTGTTTGACAAAAACCGCAAGCCCGGAGATACAGGCATTGTAAAAACAGATTACGGATATCATATCATGTATTATGTAGGCTCAGGTCTCAAGAGCTGGCAGATCAATGTTGATACTGTTCTCAGAGATGAAAAGCTTGCTGAGGATTATAATAACCTCAAGACAAAATATCCTGTTGAATTTGATACAGAGGCTATCAAAAAGGCTCAGGTGAAAAAGACTGATGAGGAGTCTTCTGCATCCGGTGCAGCAAACCTTGCACAACAGTAAAATATGTTTTATAATGGACATAGCATAAAAGCTGTGTCCATTTTTTTACTTTGGCAGGCAATAAAAAACGGCTGACCGTAAATGTCAGCCGTAAAAGGATCTGCTAAATATTTTGAAATTCAGCAGAGAGTATATGGTCAAAGCTGTTTACAGCCCTAAGAATGATCTATAAGCTCCTGAAGAGTAATCGTGTCAACTACTTCATTGACAGCGGCAAAAATCTTCTCCCAGACATAGAGGGAAACACAGTCCTCACAGCGGGGGCATTTGTTGACATCATCAGAAAGACAGTCAACCGGAGCAAGGCTGCCCTCTATTACACGAAGTATCTGACCTACTGTATAATCCGAGGGTGCACGGGTAAGCTTGTATCCGCCCTGAGCGCCGCGGATGCTTTTGACGAGTCCTGCTTTATTGAGCGAGGAAATTATCTGCTCAAGATACTTTTCAGAGATCTGCTGCCTTGTAGCAATGCTTTTGATAGAAACATAATTTTCCGGGTCTGTGACTGCAAGATCTATCATAATACGCAGTCCGTATCTTCCTTTTGTTGATATTTTCATAACGCACCCCTTAATTGACAGTGTGTGAGTGAAATGCCGGTTATTATGAAATTATTATAAAATTGAAAATACTTTTTGTCAATACCTATCCGACAGATAAGTTATTTAGTAATACCTGAATCCGTGAAACTCATTATTGATTGTTCTGAAAAACCCAGAGATAATGCGTTGTTTTATGCATTTCAGGTTTTTAACGGCGGCAGGCGTGCTGCGCACGCCTGCCGCCTGGCTGAAATGAAAACCCGGAAGGTTTAAAAAAAGATTTAATTCAATTTCACGGATTCAGGTAATAGTAAAAAGCTTACGGGCTTTACATAAAAAACAATATAAAGAGAGGAGATTATAATATGTATGACGAGCTTAAAAAAGTAATTGAGGACAGCAGTAATATCGTGTTTTTCGGCGGAGCAGGTGTTTCCACAGAAAGCGGTATACCCGATTTCAGAAGCGTTGACGGGCTATATAACCAGAAATATAAATTTCCGCCCGAAACAATACTGAGCCACAGCTTTTTTATGACAAGACCGAAGGATTTCTATGATTTTTACAGAGATAAGATGATCTGTCTTGACGCAAAGCCTAATAAGGCACATATTGCCCTTGCAAGACTTGAACAGCAGGGTAAGCTGAAGGCAGTTGTAACGCAGAACATCGACGGACTTCATCAGGCAGCAGGCAGCAAGAAGGTATATGAGCTTCACGGCTCTGTAATGCGCAATTACTGCATGAAATGTCACAAATTCTATGATATTTCAATAATTACTGATACGACAGGCATACCGAAATGTAAATGCGGCGGTATGATAAAGCCTGATGTTGTGCTTTATGAGGAAGGACTTGACGACAAGACTGTCACAGGAGCTGTAAAGGCGATAGCAAAGGCAGATGTGCTGATAATCGGCGGAACCTCGCTCAATGTTTATCCGGCAGCAGGCTTTCTGAATTATTTCGGAGGCAGCAGGATAGTTCTGCTCAACAAGGGTGAAACCGGCTTTGACAGCAAGGCGGATATAGTGATACGTGATCCTATCGGTCAGGTACTGGGCGAATGTGTCGGGTAAGTGTAAATTTACAGTTGGCAATAGAGATTTGAATTTATTCTGATGCAGTTCAGGCTCAAAAAGCATGGCGGTGCTCGGGAAATACTTTATCAGACTGGCTAAGCCGTGAATCGCGACCCCGGCGGCACGCCGGCGCTGGTTGACTAATCGGGGAAATAGAATTATAATGGTATATGCCGGATGATGTACGGCGTAAAAAATTGATAAGGAGTAACTTAAATGAAAAACTATAATATTACACTTCTCAAGGGTGACGGTATCGGACCGGAGATCGTAAACGAGGCTGTAAAGGTGCTTGACGTAACTGCTAAGAAATTTGGTTTCGGCGTTACATATAAGAAAGCTCTCCTGGGAGGATGTGCTATCGACGCAACAGGCGTGCCGCTTCCGCAGGAAACGATAGATGCCTGCAAGGCAAGCGACAGCGTACTTCTCGGCGCAGTAGGCGGTCCGAAATGGGATACACAGCCCGGCAATAACCGCCCTGAGGCTGGACTTCTCGGAATCAGAGGAGCACTCGGACTTTTCGCAAATCTTCGCCCTGCTGTTATCTTTGAGCCGCTTCGTGAATCCTCGCCGCTCAGAGCAGATATCATCGGTGACGCAATGGATATAATGATCGTGCGTGAGCTTACAGGCGGTATCTATTTCGGAAAAAGAGGTAACTTTGAGGAAGACGGCGTTGCTGCTGCATATGATACTGAAAAGTATAACGTAAAAGAGATCGAGCGTATCGGAAGAGTTGCTTTTGATATGGCAATGAAGAGAAATAAAAAGCTCACAAGCGTAGACAAGGCAAATGTACTTGATTCCTCAAGACTCTGGAGAAAGACTATGATAGAGCTTTCAAAGGAATACCCGGAGGTTGAGCTGAATCATCTGTATGTAGATAACTGTGCAATGCAGCTTGTCAGAAATCCCAAGCAGTTTGATGTTATCGTTACATCAAATATTTTCGGTGACATTCTTTCTGACGAGGCTTCAATGATAAGCGGCTCGATCGGAATGCTCGCTTCTGCAAGCCTTAACAGCACAAAGCTGGGAATGTATGAGCCTATTCACGGAAGTGCGCCGGATATCGCTGGTCAGGGTATCGCAAATCCGCTTGCAACGATACTTTCTGTTGCAATGATGCTCAGATATTCACTTGATGAGCCTGCTGCCGCAGATGCTATTGAAAATGCTGTTGCAGAGGTCCTCAAGACTACAAGAACTCCCGATATTTATACAGAGGGAACAAAGAAGGTATCTACAACTGAAATGGGCGACGCTGTTTGTGCGCTTATCGGCTGATGAAAACTGCTGTCGGAGTATTCTGCTCCGGCAGCAGTTTTTGCATAATGTGGATAGTGCAGAATATTTTATTCCTGAAACCTGAATCCTGAATCCGTGACAATCAGTATTGATTGTTCTGAAAAAAACAGAGATAATGCGTTTTTTATGCATTTCAGGTTTTTAAGTTGTTCACCCATAAGGTGCAGCTTCTCCCGCCCATCCCCCGTCCCCCTTCCCAAATGGAAGGGGGGGACATCAGGGGACGGCGTCAGGCGTGCTGCGCACGCCTGACGCCTGGCTGAAATAAAAACCCGGAAGGTTTAAAAAAACGATTTAATTCAATTTCACGGATTCAGGTGAAAGTAAGCAGACCGCAAAGAAAACAACCAAAGCTTGGATTGAACAGTAAAATGGTATGGGAAGTTTAAGTTATGTACTGTAACTGATATGAGTATGAGGAAAATATATTTTGTAAAATATAGCAAATTATCGTTGAAAAAAGTCTTTCTTTGGGGTATAATAATAGCATATGTGCTTTTGATCACAGATTCCATGCGGAAATTACAGATCAGGCAAGATATCTTTGTTAGGGGGAAGAAAAATGGATAATATGATGCAGGCGCTAATTCTTTTGCTTGCAGGCTTTCTTGTTGTGTTTGCCGTTCTGATCCTTCTTATCGTTATTGTAACGATTTATAGTAAGATCATCAGAGCAGCCCAGAACTCAGGCGAGAAAAGAAAGGCTGTGAAAGCCGGAAATGACGAAAAGCAGGAGGAAAACAAGATCGTCCGCTCTGTCACAAGAGAAGAAATAGAGGATGATGACGGAGAAATACCCGGAGAGGTCATCGCAGTTATTGCAGCAGCAGTGGATGCTGTGTACGGCGATAAACCGCATAAGATCAGGTCTGTCAGAAAATCCCGTCCTGTACGTTCAGCATGGGCAAAAGCCGGAATGCTCCAGAACACAAGACCGTTCTGACAAGAATATTTGAAAGGAAGAAAGTAAATGGAAATTTTGACACAGCTGTGGCAGATCATCTGTCATCTGTTTGAAGAGTCGGGCTTCAGCAAGCTTTCATGGGAAAACTATGTGATGGTTGCCGTATCGTTTGTCCTGATGTACCTTGCTATCAAGAAGCAGTTTGAACCGCTTCTTCTGCTGCCGATCGCCTTCGGTATGTGCCTTGTGAACCTGTTCCCTGGTATCATGGGACTTCCGACGACTGAAATGCTGACTGAAGCCGAGATGCTGTCCAGGCACCTTGATCCGTCAACATACACTACTACTGTATATAACGGTGTGACATATTATAATCACATCGAATACGGCGGACTTTTTTACTATCTCTATCAGGGCGTAAAGCTCGGTATCTATCCGCCGCTTATATTCCTCGGAATAGGCTGTATGACAGACTTCGGTCCGCTTATTGCCAATCCTAAGAGCTTTATTCTCGGTGCGGCCGCTCAGGTAGGTATTTTCCTTACCTTTATCATTGCTACTGCGCTCGGTATCTTCACTCCTGCTGAGGCAGGCTCTATCGCAATTATCGGCGGTGCTGACGGCCCTACTGCTATATTTGTTACGACAAAGCTTGCGCCGCAGCTTCTTGGTCCGATCGCTGTTGCAGCGTATTCGTATATGGCGCTTGTGCCGATCATACAGCCGCCTATTATGAGACTTCTTACAACAAAGAAAGAGCGTTCTGTTGTTATGGGACAGCTTCGTCCTGTTTCAAAGCTTGAAAGAATTCTCTTCCCGATCATCGTTGTAGTAATCGTTGCACTTCTTCTTCCGGATGCTGCTCCCCTCGTTGGAATGCTCATGCTCGGAAACCTCTTCAAAGAGAGCGGCGTTGTTGACAGGATCAATAAAACAGCTCAGAACGAGCTTATGAATATCATTACGATCTTCCTCGGCGTTACAGTCGGTGCAACAGCAACAGGTAAGGTATTCCTTACAGTTCAGACAGCCGGTATCATCGCACTCGGTCTGTTTGCATTCTGTCTTGCAACTGCCTGCGGTGTACTTTTCGGAAAGCTCATGTATATCTTTACAAAGGGCAAGGTAAATCCGCTTATCGGTTCAGCAGGCGTTTCTGCTGTTCCTATGGCAGCAAGAATCTCTCAGAAGGTTGGTCAGGAAGAAAACCCCGGCAACTTCCTTCTTATGCACGCTATGGGACCGAATGTTGCAGGCGTAATCGGCTCTGCCGTAGCTGCCGGCGTTATTCTCAGCGTAATAAAAGTATAATGACATCATTTATCAAGCTGCACAGGCTCGTCTCCTGTGCGGCTTTTTTCTTTTCAGAAGCAGAAATATGTGTTATAATGATAAAAATATAGCGCAGAGGATGTGTTTGTATGACTGTAAAAAACAGGAATTTAAAAGAGTATATAAATGCTAATTACAAAAAATTAAGCATTTTTCTCTGGGTGATAATAATTCTGACAACTGCCTATATCATGTCGGCAGGCATTGCTGCTGTGATTATGCCGGAGAAAAATTATCTGCTTTTTGGAAGTATACTTATGAGTCTCAAAATAGCGCCCTTATGGCTCAGACTTATGATAACAGCAATCGGAATACAGGCGGTGGCAACTACAATACTTATTGCAGTTGACCTTGAAGCAAAGAAAAACTCCGCAAGAGATATAATTGTCACAACAATAGTCGGAATTGTATGTATAGTTTTAGTACTGCTGCCATTCATCTCAGGCTTTCAGGAGGCTGTTGTGCGAAAATCAGGCTATAAGGCTGAATACTACACATTCAGCAATGAAAACCGTGAAATTGTCATTGAGGAAAGAACATATATGAATCAAGGTATGGGGGATGTCTATCTCAAGGACGATGACAGCTCTCTCAGGCTTATCGGAATGTTTGATACCGGAAACGGGGTCAGAAATAACGGTGAATATGAGCTTGAATGGTCAGAGAACAAGGTAAGCATCACTTATAGCAGCGGACTTGACGGTTATAAAAAAGTAAACTGCTACTTTAAAAGCAATATTCAGTGAATAATTGAATTAGGGAAACACTGAATAAATAGCATTTTGAAGTTTGAACGAACCCGAAAGTCGTTCTGAGTGGGGCTTGTCTCGCCTGCCGGCTCGGTCGGTGCTGCTGTGAAGCAGCGGTGTCCACCGGACACCCGCACTCCCCCACACCCTGAACGCCGATTAATGAATTAATCAGCGTTTCCTTAGAAATTTGGAATATGGAATCAGCTGAACGAAGCCGCTCACGCTCAGGCAAAACTAACCGCCGTCACAAAAGTAAGCGAGCATGCCGCAGGCAGCGCAGCGTAGGAAAGCGAGCGCAGTAAGCGAGCACGCACACCGCAGGCGGTGGGCAGCGCAGCGGGACAGGATGGGAATAAGGAGAGAAGATTTCAAAAGAGGAGAACCTTAAGGGGAGGGGCATCGCCCCTTCTCTTATGGTTCTTCTCTTTTGCTGCGTCCGCATCCTGCGGACGCCCCCGAAGGAATCAGCAATCAGTAAGAAACATGAAGGAGCGGATTATTACGATCGAAATGAGTCAAGGCAGATCAGCAATTTATACGCAGATGAAAGCGTAAAATTATATTTGGCAATGGGTTTTGAATTCCGACTCTGATGCAGTTCAGGCTGAAAAAGTCCGGCATTGACCGAGTAAAACTTTTTCAGACTGACTAAGACGTGAATCAAGGGTCCGGCACCAAAGGGCACTTCCTCCGGGCGCGACACGCTGGCGGCGGTTTTACTTTGAAACTCCTTAATACCTGTGTCACCATTTCATCTGTATTTCTTACGACCAATAATGTATAATTGTTCTTTTAATGTCAATATTAATAATACAGCCTGTATTACACATTATTTCAGTTCTTACCGGAAAAAATTCTGCTGACAAAGGAAGTAATCATATGTATTTCAGAACAGACCTTGCAATTGAATCACATGAGATAAGCGGCTGTGACAGTGAAGGAGTAGGCTTTGAGTCAGAAAGCCGCTGCGGTATGAAAATACACCGTCTTAGCATCAGGACCCTCAGTGCACAGAAAAGACTCGGCAAGCCTGAAGGAAAATATATTACTATAAGCTCTCTTCCGCTTACCGATAACTTCAGGGATATCAAGGAGCAGATACTTATTATCGCAGACGAAATTTCAGCGCTTATTCCACAAAGCGGCGATGCTCTTATCATCGGCATAGGAAATACTGATATCACGTCAGATTCCCTCGGACCGTTTTCAGCCTCTTCAGTTATTGCCACAAGACATATACGGGGAGAGCTTGCAAGAAGCACAGGCTTATCAATGCTCAGACCTGCTGCTGTAATATCTCCCGGAGTTCTGGGAAAAACAGGCATTGAGACCGGAGAGATTGTTCTTTCCCTGATACGCAGCATATCTCCGACAGTAGTGATTGCTGTTGATTCTCTCGCATCAAAAAGCGTTTCTCATCTCGGCAGAACCATACAGATAAGCGACAGCGGTATCGCTCCCGGCTCAGGCATCGGGAACAACAGGCTTGCCTTGAACAAGCAAAGTCTCGGCGTTCCTGTTATAGGCATAGGTATACCTACTGTTGTGGATGCTTATACGCTTGTAAGTGATTTCTGTGAGGATGCACCCGAAAAGAGCTTTGACAGCGGAAGAAATCTTGTCGTCACACCAAAGGAAATAGACCTTCTTGTCGAGAGAGGCTCAAAGCTTATCGGCATGGCGATAAACTGTGCATTGCAGAAAAGCTATTCATTTGAAGATTTAGCCGCACTGATATCTTAGGAAATTATCAGAATCGGGGGCAAAGCTGAACGCAGACAAGTGCAGAAACGCCTACGGTGTCAGCTTCACCGGGTTTGCTCTACTGCGTTCCGCTCCTGCCAATCAGCCGACAGTGTCGAAACTGCTGTTCAGACATTTTCCCGGTCTGAATATCTGTGTCGGCTGATTATATATTTTCAAAAAAACTCGGATTTTTCACCAGACCCTTCCGTCGCCGGATCTGACTGAGTACAAGGTTATAATTCCCGCATTCTCCGCATATGCTTTATTAACAGAAGTCTTGCTTTTTGGGAGGTGCAGGTATGAAAAACAGAAAGCTCTCATTACATAATTTCTGTATCGTCAGCGCTTCAGCTGCCTTGCTTTGCTTTGCGCTAATATGCACTGCGGTACGGCTTTACAGCTGTGATACGAAGGACTGCTTCAATACATTTGCCGCTCAGAGCACTATGCCGGACGGGGGAAGCAAATATACTCCGGAAAAGGTGACAGCTCCTGCCGCTGCCGACAATAAAAGCAAAAAAAACGTAAACAATAATGTTATCATCAATTCTCCGCACCCCGATGAGGAAAGTAATGCTTCCGCTGAGGACAATGAGGTCTCCGGATTTGAAAGCAGCACAGCAACCGATGATGAAATTGCTGAATATGACCGTGAGCATGAAGGCGAGCAGCAGCTTCCTGTGCTTGAATTCACCTCTGTTCAGGGCGACGTAGCATTTGCAGGCGTACAGGTGAAAAATTCTGCCTCAACTGATATAGATATTGAGGAGGAGCTTTCGTCAAGGCTTGGCTTCACGCTCACTTACGATAAATCTCCCCAGGTGCTTATCTACCATACCCATACAACGGAAAGCTTTCTGACATATGACACAGGTTATTACTATGAAAGCTTTTACCCGAGAAGCAAGGATAAAACAAAAAATGTCTGTGCCATTGGTGAGGAAATTGTAAGACAGCTGAATGCTGACGGCATTACCGCAATACATGACACTACAATACATGATGATCCAAGCTATACCGGTGCATATTACCGCAGTGCTGACACTGTTAACGAATATCTAAAAAAATACCCCTCTATCAAAGTAGTTATCGATATACATCGTGACGGTATAGGTACTGAATCAGGAAGAAGCAAGCCGGTTTGTACAGTAAACGGAAAAAAGGCTGCACAATTTATGATAATGGCAGGCTACAACTGTGATGATGATCCTGCTTTTGATGATTGGGAATATAATCTGCGTTTTGCGCTGAAGCTGCAAAAAACCGCTGTTGATATGTACCCGGACCTTGCAAGACCGCTTTATTTCGGAGATTTTGTATATAATATGGATATCAATACCGGCTCCCTGCTTATCGAAGTCGGTGCGGATTCAAATACTGTGGAGGAGGTAAGATATACCGGTGCACTTCTGGGAAAAATAATCTCACAGACACTGAAAAAAGAAAAAAACAGCTGACATATGCCTCGCTGCATGATCTGACGGACAGTTCCTGACAAAAAATGACTGTTTATTTAATTAATTTTCTGCCAATATGACAATTCAACACTATTATTTTTTCTGTTATAATGATATATACAGGCGGATGAGTATGCAGATTTTTATAAGATTGCAGTCAAGCAATATGCGGAACCCTGATGCCTTGCGCTGATGGTTTTTATCAGCGTTCATATTATTTCAATTTTTTGCGGCGGTGAAACCATATGTCAGTAAAAAAATTATTCGCTGCTCTGTTTGCAGCAGCTTTTATTATAATGACCGCCCTGCCTGTTTTTGCATTACCAACTGATACTCCGGAGTATGAACCTGAACCGACTGAGGATAATTCAGGATTTCAGGACAGCTCAAATGCGGAGGAAGCATCGTGGCAGGATGGCAGTACAGTTCAGAATTCCTATGAAGAATATTCATATGAACAGCAGGAAAGCTATGAGGATAACAGCTACACCGAATACAGCTACAATTACGACAACGACAATGATTACAGCTATACGGAAGAAAGCTATTATCAGGAATACAGCTATTACCTGGAGGACAGCTATTCCTACTATTACGAACAGGATACGGAAGAAAAAAGCTACTACGAAAATGAGGAAAGCATTTCCGATGAATATGATGAGGAATATCAGGAAAGCTACGAGGAAAGCTATGAGGAAAGCCTTGAAGAAAGCTCTGAGCAGGACAGCAGTGAAAGTGAAGAAGAAAGCTCCGGACTCAGCGTGACCGATCCCTTCGGAAAGCTTTCGGCTATGAATTATATTCTCCCCTCTGATGACCCCAACTATATTGCAAAGCAGAAAAAAGAGGACAGCAATGCTGCTGCCGGATCAATAAGGCATAATTCCGGGCTTCTTGATTCGCCTCCGATGCCGTCTGATACCTCTGCTTCGGCGCTGAGCTATACGGAGGATGAGGATGATTCTTCATTTCTTATGGGTATCATTTTCTGGTCTGTAATCGGAATCGTTCTGACAATTCTGCTGATTTTCATCATCAATCTCAAAGGCTCCGGAAACAGCAATTCCTTCGGAAGAAAAAGATATCACAAAAACACATACAAGCCTTCCAGAAGATCACACAGCTCTTATACTAATCTTCATTAAAAAACAGAACTTTCATTTTTATTTTTTCAGACGCACAAGTAAGCTTTGAAACGGAGATTGAGTTATTCTTTGACAGAAAACAGTCAGCTTTCTGTCAAAGAATAATACCTGAATCCGTGAAACTCATTTTGGTTTATTCTGAAAGTCCGGGAGAGAATGCGCAGTTTTATGCATTTCAGGGTAAATAGCAGCTCACCCATAAGGTGCAGCTTTTCCCACCCATCCCCCCGTCCCCCTTCCAAAAGGGAAGGGGGAGATATTAGGGGACGGCGTCAGGCGGGCTGCGCCCGCACCCCTAGGGCACTTCCTTCGGGCGCCTGACGCCTGGATATAACAAAACGCCTGATAATAAGCCAACTATTTAGACAGTATAATATCAAGTGGGAGGTTTGAGCAATATTACAGAAGCTCAGGAGGATAATACTTAAAAGCCGGTGAATCTCTTTTCACCGGCTTTTTTCAGCACAAAATTACCGGCTGCCGCAGATTTGCTCTGCGGCAGCCGGTTTGCTTTTGTCAGATCATATCAAAATGATTATGATGCTGTGATAGTGATTATCTTGCTGGATGTTGTTCCGCTTTCGTCAAGTGCAATTATCTTGAGATCATAGCTTGCTGCTGCTGTGGGAGTGAACTTAGCATATGTTCCCTGTGCGTTGCCATAGCTGATCTTGTTCCACTTTGTATTTACGCTTCTCTTGAAGTAGAATACATATGAAACAGGCTTTGTTCCTCCGACTGTTCTGCCGCTGACTGTAACTGTCTTATTGCGAGCTACATTTGTATCAGTGTTGATAACAGAAACATTTGTGAGAGCCATGCTCTTTACTGATGTAACCTTGAAGATCTTTTCAGCTGTTACATTCTTGCTGTCCTTAACAATTACCTTGACGTCATAATCAGCTGCAGCTGTCGGGATAAGGGTAGCGTATGTTGCTGTGCCGAATTCTGTGCCCATCTTATTCCACTTTGTGTTTACGCTTCTCTTGAAGTAGAAAGCATATTTGTATGAGCCTGAACCACCCTTTGCTGCGCCTGTTACTCTGACGTCATCGCCTATCTGTGCCTTTGTGGACACGATTGTTGATGTGTTTGTAAGTGTTGTTGTATCTGCGGATACTGTTACTGTGAAGGTCTTTGTCTGTGTATCACCGGCATTGTCCTTTACGATAACCTTTACATCATATGTTGCCTCTGCAGTAGGTGTGAAGGAACCTGAGGTTGCTGTGCCGAATTCTGTACCGATAACATTCCACTTTGTATTTGTGGATCTCTTATAGTAATATGCATATTTGTACGGTGATGTGCCGCCTGATGCCTTACCTGTGATCTTGACTGCTGTGCCTGCGGTAACCTTGGTTGCTGAGATAGTTGATGAGTTTGTGAGGGACTCGCCGCCGAGATTCATTGCCTCAACAGAGGTTGTGAAGGTAGCGGTTTTACCGTCATTATCCTTAACGATTACCTTGACATTGTAAACAGTCTCTTCGGAAGCCTTGAAGGTAGCTGTTGTAGCAGTACCGTAAGCTGTGCCGATAGTTGTATAAGATGAAGCACTGCTCTTCTTATAGTAGAATGCATACTTATACGGAGATGTACCGCCTGATGCCTTACCTGTGATAGTAACGGTTGTACCGAGGTTTACAAGATCAGCACTTACTGTTGAATTATTCTTGAGAGTCGTTACAGGATCTGTAACTGTTACTGTACAGGTAGCTGTCTTGCTGCCTGAATTTGTTGTTACAGTGATCTTTGCTGTACCTGCCTTGACAGCCTTTACTGTACCGTTTGAAACTGTTGCAACAGCTGTATTGCTTGACTTCCATGTTACTGTCTTGTCAGTTGCATTTGAAGGAGCTACTGTTGCTGTAAGTGTTGCTGAATTGCCTGTTGTAAGTGAAAGGGTTGTTTTGCTGAGTGTTACGCCTGTGGGTATTATATCAACTGCTGTTGATTTATAGGTATAAACAACGGAAACAGCAGCCTCTGTAAATGTGCCTGTTGCATTTGAAGGTGTTGAGGAAAGTTCATAGCCTGTGAAGGTTTTTGCAGATGTTGTATATGTGTTTGAACCGTCAGCCATGCCCTTGAGCACCTCTGAACCAAGAACTGTTCCGTCTGTTGTCACATATTTTACATTTACCTTACCTGTGGGATAAACCTTGCCGCCTGTTACCCATACCTCGCCTGAAGCACTGTAACCCGGAGTACCTACTCCTGACGGCTCCTGGGCACCATTGTTATTGTTATTGAAGATAATAGTAGCAGATTCTGTATCAGACACATCGCAGGAATACCATCCGTCGCTGTCAGCTGTCATTGCTTTTCCGGGCCATGCGCCTGTAAACTGCTGAACAGTTGAGCCTGATTCATCATATGCATAAAGGCATACTGATGACCAGTTGTTGCTGTTCTTATAGTGTACGATAAGATTGGTAGGCTCTACATACTTATACTTATATGTAACGGTTGTAGTGCCCTTTACAACTGTACCTGTTGCATTTGACGGTGTTGTATCAAGCTCATAATTCTTGATGCTTGCAGCTGATGTGCTGTAGCTTGTGCCGACCTTTTTGGTTTCTGTTGTTGAATCAGCGATCTCTGCATTTGTATCTGAATCAACGTGCTTTGTTACTATGATACCATAGTTTGCTGAATCAAAGGTATAATAGTAGGTTACAGTGATATCAGCTTCTGTGAATGTACCTGATGTTTTGCCTGATGTGCTTGCAACTGTATAACCGTCAAGTGAAAGTGCAGAGGTCGTATAGCTTTCGCCGATACCGCCTGAAAGTGTTTCTTCCTTGATAGTTGTACCCTTATCCTTGTCAATATGAGTAACCTTTACTGTTCCTCTCGGTCCTGAAGGCTCTTCGATAAGGATAGTACCGTGTGCGCCGCTGTTGAAGGTTACCTTGCCGCCTGATACAACTGCATAGGTATCATCATAGTAATTATGAAGCTGAGTGCCGTCGCTCCAGAGAGATGAAACATCTACTGAAACGCTTGTATTATTGCTTGCATAAACTACGCCGGCGATTTTGTCAGTTGTGCCGTTCTTATTGTAGCTTCTGCCGAAGCCGACGCCGCTGGAGGCTGTAAGAGCAGTATTGGAGCCTGCGCCGACTGAAAGATGGTTTGCACGGAAGTTACCTACTATACCCCAGTGTTTAACGAGATCAGTATTAAGGCTGCTCCACGGCATATCACTTCTGAGTGAGTGGCCTGCGCCGCCGTTACCGTCATTGGGTACACCTGATACAAAGGGACGTGCTGTTTCATCACCATAGTAGATCTGTACTGCACCCGGAAGCATCAGGAATGCAGAGCCGAGGGAATACATATCGCTTGGTCTTGCAAGAGTTGAGTCATGGGATGAAAGATATGAAAGTGCATTGAAATTATCAGAGGAATTGATCTTGCTTGCATAGCTTGCATATGTGTTAGCCACATTGCTCTGTGATACCATGCCGCCGCCCTGAGTTTCAAAGTTGATCATTGAATCAAAGCCGCCCTGAGTGAAATATGTGTCGCTGGGACCGCTGCCTGAAAGCTTCCAGTTCCAGCATTCACCTGTCATCCAGAATTCAAGATCATCAAGTTTCTTTGTGGGGTTAGCTGCCTTCCACTGTTTGAGAGCAGCAACACACTTTGTCTTGAGAGTATTCCAGGAAGCCTTGTCAACGTGCTTTGCAGTATCACAGCGGAAGCCGTCGATACCATAGGTGCTTACCCACTCTGAAAGCCATGTTGAGATATATCCTGTTACTGTATTTGATGAGCCGTATTTAGCAAGCTTTGTGCTGAGTGTTCCTTCCTTCTGCCACTTCGTCTGGAGGAACTGAGGAATACTTACCTTATTTGAGGATTCTGTTCTGAAGTCAGGAAGACCTGTCAGACACTGAACCATCTCTGAGGGACCGTCACCGCTTTCATTGTAGCCGGGAAGTCCTGATCTTACCCAATCAGTACCCCACCAGCGTCCCCAGTCGGAGGCACTGGAGGTATAGTCGATCTTTTTATGATAATTGGAAAGGTCGCCTGCATCATAGGTTGCCTTCCAGCCGTCAAGAAGTGTACCGTAATTGTACTCGTTCATGTCGATCATATTATTATAACCGGCATGGTTCATTACAATATCCATTACGATACGGATGCCATGCTCATGAGCGGTATCTACCAGTGTCTGGAACTCTGCCTTCGTACCATACGCAGCATCAGGCTCTGTATAGTCAGTTACATAGTAGCCGTGATATGAATAGTGAGCAAAATTATCGCCCAGGATATATCCGTGGAGCTGCTCATATGGTGCTGTGAGCCAGATAGCATTTACACCCAGATCATTGAAATAACCGTCATTGATCTTATCTGTAATACCCTTGAAGTCACCGCCATGGAAGGTTGCTCTGTTATCGCCTGCAACTGTTTTCATACGTCCGTATGCGTTATCGTTGGAGGTATCACCGTTATTGAAACGGTCAGTAAGCAGGAAGTAAACAGTAGCATTATCCCATGAAAATTCCGGAGTACTGCTTGTTGTCGCAGCTTTTGCCTCAATCGGTTCGTCGGAGCTGAGAGCCGTCATGCCTGCAAAAGCAGTACCGGAGAACACACAAGCTGCGGAAAGAACGCCGCTGAGCGCTCTTTTGAAAAATTTGTGTTTGATTTTCATTGTTTACCCTCTTTCTTTATAAATTTCGTCCCGGTTTTCCATCAGAGAATATAATATCCTTCGTTTTACGCAGACACACAATGAAACGGAGCAGGTCCGGATGTGATTCTGCTGAATGAATGTATGTTACTATGACTCAGAAAGCACCGGGGTTGATAATCCGTTCCTGCACGAGCACAAAACGGAGCCTGCAGTAATTATTGTCTTCACATACCTCCCTTGATCTTTTTCACCTAGCTGATTGTAAAAGTTAAAAATCCATTGTTTATGCGGATTATTATATATACAATTATATCTTTTTCTCCGCTTTTTCAATGCTTTTCGGAGTTTGGCGAGGTGTCAGCCCGTCTGCGGCGGCAATGTCATCAACTTAAGGTTTTCGGTCACTGCCTTGCGGCAGTCCGGACTGTTTTTTGATTCACCCCTTGCGGAGCGATTCTCACGCTAAGGATTTCGCGCTCTGCGGAGCGCGACCAGGGGCTCTGCCCCATGGACCCCGCCGCCTTTGAAAAGGCGGGCGAAACTTTAAATATTTGTTAAGTTGATGACATTGCCTGCGGCGGGCTGACGACCTTTCGCCATTTTACAATCGGCTATCTTTCTTACCGCAACACAGCGGTACCTACTTTAATTTTATATCAAAAATCCTCTAAAGTAAATTCAATTTGGAAATATTATATTAAATTTTTAACATAAAAATAATTTTTGTAGGATGATACAAATATGAACATTTGCATTTGGTGATTATTACATAATTATTCAATTATTATATTTATTTTTAATAATATCTGAGCAGTATTTTTTTACCCCGGAGATCGACAGCTCTGTAATACCGATTTTTATCTGTATATATTTTAGCACACTGTTTTTAAAAAAATCTGAAATTATAAGCTAATTTTTAAAAAACAAGGGATGTATTTTCTAAGACCTGAATCCGTGAAATTGAATTAAATCGTTTTTTTAAACCTTCCGGGTTTTCATTTTAGTTAGGCGGCAGGCGTGCTGCGCACGCCTGCCGCC
>CACWVH010000038.1 GCA_902764235.1 uncultured Ruminococcus sp. | reverse complement strand
GCATTTACACCACAGGATTCGGGCAGTATGGGACTTTGTCTTGTTTAGCAGACTCGTCCGTCCTGTATATGCCTTATATGCGGTTTCTGTTCGTCAGACTGAGAGTTTGCTTTAGGCTTACTTCAGATTCCACCTCACGATGGACACCCTTGCCCTCTGCTAACACTTCCTACTGCCAAGCGTGTAGCGGACTTTCGCCGCCAAGTTACTGCCCATTTCGGGCAAACTAAAAAACAGAGCCAGCGGTTCAGTGATGATCCGCCGGCTCTTTATTTTTATAGATTTGTATATCCCATAAGACTGAGATCAACTTCCTTTGCACACTCTCTGCCGTCACGTATCGCACGCACTACAAGCGATTGTCCGGAATGCATATCTCCCGCTGTGAATACATCGGGGACATTCGTCTGATGACTTCCCTTTTCTGACGCAACATTTGTCCTTGCGTCCGTAGCTACTCCGAATGCCTCGGTCACATACTGCTCGCTGCCGAGAAAGCCAGCTGCGATAAGCACAAGCTCCGCTTCCACTGTACGCTCGCTGCCCTCGATCTGCTGCATCTTCATGCGGCATGTTTCCTCGTCACGCTCAAATTTCAGCTCCACAAGCACAGCTCCGGTAAGCTCTCCGTTTTCATTTCTGATAAACTCTTTGACTGTCGTCTGATATACTCTCGGGTCATTTCCGAAAACAGCCGCCGCTTCCTCCTGACCGTAATCAGTCTTGCAGACCCTCGGCCACTGCGGCCACGGATTATTCTCCGCCCTTGTGTCGGGAAGCTTAGGCATCATCTCAAGCTGTAGTATGCTCTTAGCTCCGTGACGGACACAGGTACCTACACAGTCGTTTCCTGTATCACCGCCGCCGATTACGATCACGTTTTTATCCTTTGCGCTGATATATGTTCCCTCGCTGAGTCCGCTGTCCAGCAGGGCTTTTGTAGTTGATTTCAGAAAATCTACCGCAAAATATATTCCGCTGCCCTCTCTGCCGGGAACCTTGATATCACGGGGATTTGATGCTCCGCAGGTCAGTATTACCCTGTCAAAGCTGTTCATTATTTCCTCTGCGGTGATATCCTTTCCGACATTTACTCCGGTTTTAAAGGTCACGCCCTCTTCCTTCATAATATCAATGCGGCGCTCTATCACCCATTTTTCAAGCTTCATATTTGGGATACCGTACATAAGCAGTCCGCCAGGACGGTCGGAGCGCTCAAATACCGTAACGTTGTGCCCTCTTCTGCAAAGCTCGTCTGCTGCTGCAAGCCCTGAAGGACCTGAGCCGATAACAGCCACTGTCTTTCCGGTTTTCACCTTGGGCGGCTGAGCCTTTGCCCAACCCTGTGCATATGCCTTTTCCACGATCGCATATTCATTCGCACGGACTGTCACCGCATTTCCCTGTGCACCGCAGGTACACGCCTTTTCACAAAGTGCCGGACAAACACGGGAGGTAAATTCCGGGAAATTATTCGTAAGTCTCAGACGCTTATATGCAAGCTCCCATGCGCCCCTGTATAAAAGGTCGTTCCATTCCGGGATAAGATTGCCCAGCGGACAGCCGGACATCATTCCCCCGATCATCATTCCCGACTGACAGAAGGGAACACCGCATTCCATACATCTTGCTGCCTGCTTGCTCTGTTCCTTTTCAGAAAGCGGCGTATGGAATTCGTTATAATTGCAGATGCGCTCCTTTACCTGACAGGCAGGTGCATCCTCTCTGTTATATTCCAAAAATCCTGTTGGCTTTCCCATACTGTTCCTCCTTATCTTTCCCCGACCAGACTGTAGAATGCTTCGATCCTTGCCTGCTCCTCGGACAGACCCTTTCCTTCAAATGCAGCTATTTCCTCGGTTATCTTCTTATAATCATGGGGAATGATCTTCTTGAATTTCGGCAGATAGCTCTCAAAATTATCAAGTATCTCTCTGCCCTTTGCGGAATTTGTAGCTGCCGTATGCTCCTCTATCATATTCCTCAGCTTTTCAGCATCAGCCTTTTCGCTTACCTCTGAAACAAGCACAAGCTCCTTGTTGAGCTTCATATACAGATCACGGCGCTCATCAAGTACATATGCTATACCGCCGGACATACCTGCGGCAAAGTTCTTTCCTGTGGGCCCGAGAACTGCTACACAGCCGCCTGTCATATATTCACAACCGTGATCTCCCACACCCTCGACAACAGCCGATGCACCGGAATTACGCACACAGAAGCGCTCGCCTGCGATACCGTTTACAAAAGCCTTGCCGCTTGTTGCTCCGTACAGTGCAACGTTGCCGATGATTATATTTTCCTCTGCCTTGAAGGAGGCATTCCTTGGCGGATATACAATCAGCTTTCCGCCTGAAAGTCCCTTTCCGAAATAGTCATTGCTGTCTCCGGCAAGCTCAAGAGTCAGTCCCTTCGGTATAAATGCGCCGAAGCTCTGGCCGCCTGAGCCGTTGCAGATGACTCTGAATGTATCTTCTTCAAGATCACTGCCGTATTTTCTTGTTATCTCTGAGCCGAAGGCTGTACCGAGAGAACGGTCAGTATTGCTGACATCTATCTCAATTGTCTTTGATTTATGGTTTTTCAGAGCTGATCTGAACTTTTCATGCAGCACACGCTCGTCAACTGTATTCTCAAGTGCAAAATCATATCCGCTCTTGTTTTCATAGCTGACCTCCTCATAATCCTTGCAGCCGAGGATCCTGCTCAGATCAATATGCTGCTCTCTCGGTGAAAGACCGTCCTTTACCCTGAGAAGATCTGTCCTGCCCACAAGCTCGTCAACAGTGCGTACTCCCAGCCTGCTCATATATTCACGAAGCTCCTGCGCTATGAAGGTCATGAAGTTTACTACATATTCCGGCTTGCCGGCAAATCTCTTTCTCAGCTCCGGATTCTGTGTTGCCACGCCGAAGGGACAGGTATCCAGATTGCATACACGCATCATCGCACAGCCGAGTGTGATAAGCGGTGCGGTGGCAAAGCCGAATTCCTCTGCGCCGAGTATTGCAGCAACCGCAACGTCACGGCCTGTCATAAGCTTACCGTCTGTTTCAATGATTATCTTGTTTCTCAGACCGTTCATCATAAGCGTCTGATGCGCCTCCGCAAGACCAAGCTCCCACGGAAGTCCGGCATTATGTATCGAGCTGCCCGGCGCTGCGCCTGTACCGCCGTCATAACCGGAAATAAGGATAACGCCTGCGCCTGCCTTTGCAACGCCTGCCGCAACTGTGCCGACGCCGCATTCGGAAACGAGCTTTACTGAAATCCTTGCGTCCTTGTTTGCATTTTTCAGGTCATAGATCAGCTGGGCAAGATCCTCGATCGAATATATATCATGGTGCGGCGGCGGTGATATCAGCGAAACCCCCGGTGTGGAATGACGAGTCTTTGCAATCCACGGATATACCTTCTTGCCCGGTAGATGTCCTCCCTCGCCGGGCTTTGCGCCCTGTGCCATTTTGATCTGTATCTCATTTGCAGAATTCAGATAAGCTGAGGTCACGCCGAATCTTCCCGATGCAACCTGCTTTATAGCAGAGCAGCGGTTCTGCTCTGTGCCCTTTGTCAGAAGTCTTTCATCGCTTTCACCGCCCTCACCGGAATTTGATCTTCCGTGAAGCTTATTCATAGCAAGAGCCAGTGCCTCATGCGCCTCCTGAGAGATAGAGCCGTATGACATTGCTCCTGTCTTGAAACGCTTTACAATGCTTTCAACACTTTCAACCTCATCAAGCGGAACAGCCTCTGCCGCATAATTGAAATCCAGCAAGCCCCTGATATTCATCGTTCCCATTTCCTCATTCACCATTTTTGAATAGGATTTGAAAAGCTCATAGCTTCCTGTTCTTGAAGCCATCTGGAGTGTATGGATCGTCTGCGGATTATAAAGATGCTCTTCTCTGCCGCTGCGGAATTTATGCTCTCCTCTTGAGAATATTTCCGCTGTTGTTTCAAGGCTCAGTGGATCGAATGCCGAGGTATGGAGCTTATCAACATTTTCCTCGATATCCCTGAGTGTGATACCGCCGATCCTGCTTACCGTGCCTGTGAAATACTGGTCAATAACATCCTTGCCTATACCGATAGCCTCGAATATCTGTGAGCCCTGATAGGACTGTATTGTAGAAATACCCATTTTGGATGCGATCTTTACGATTCCGTGCAGAACAGCATCGTTATAATCGTCAACTGCCGCATAATAATCCTTGTCAAGAAGCTCCTCATGGATAAGCTCATGTATGGTCTCCTGTGCAAGATATGGATTTACTGCACTTGCGCCGTAGCCGAGCAGGGTAGCAAAATGATGTACTGTCCTCGGCTCGCCGCTTTCGAGTATCATTGCAAGCGAGGTCCTGCGCTTTGACACCACAAGATGGCGGTGAAGTGCGGAAACTGCAAGAAGTGACGGTATAGCAAGGTGGTTCTCGTCAACTCCCCTGTCGGAGAGGATAAGAATATTCGCACCCTCGTTATATGCCTTGTCAGCTTCGAGATATAGCTTGTTGATAGCCTTTGAAAGACGTGTGTTCTTATAATAGAGTATCGGTATGACTGCTACCTTGAAGCCGCTGACGTGCATATTTTTCAGCTTGAGGATGTCAGTTGAGGTGAGTATGGGGTTATGCACCTTTATCACCTTGCAGTTTTCCGGACGCTCCTCAAGAATATTTCCGTCCTCGCCTATATATACTGTAGTAGAGGTCACTATCTCTTCTCTTATTGCGTCAATAGGCGGATTTGTTACCTGAGCGAAAAGCTGCTTGAAATATGAAAATAACGGCTGCGGCTGCTTTGACAGCACTGCTATCGGAGTATCGACACCCATAGACGTAATAGGCTCTGCACCGTTTTGCGCCATGGGAAGGATCTCCTTCATTATCTCCTCGTATGTATAGCCGAACGCCTTCTGAAGACGCTTTCTTTCATCGCCATGGTGCTCCTCCACCTTTGCGTTCGGTATCTTCAGCTCTCTGAGCTTTACAAGATTGCTGTCAAGCCATTCACCATAGGGCTGACGGGATGCGTAATATTCCTTCAGCTCATCATCATCTATCACTCTGCCCTTTACCGTATCCACAAGAAGCATTTTTCCCGGGCGGAGTCTTTCCTTGACAACGATCTTCTCGGCAGGAACAGGAAGTGCGCCCACCTCTGAGGAAAGTATAAGATTGCCATCATCGGTTATATAATATCTTGAAGGACGAAGACCGTTCCTGTCAAGCACTGCACCCATGATATCACCGTCTGAAAACAGTATGGATGCAGGTCCGTCCCACGGCTCCATCATTGTTGCGTAATACTGATAAAAATCACGCTTCACACGGCTCATTGTATGGTTGCGATCCCACGGCTCTGGAATGGTTATCATCACCGCAAGCGGAAGCTCCATGCCGCTCATAACCAGGAATTCAAGGGTATTATCCAGCATTGCGGAGTCTGAGCCTTCTGTATTTACAACCGGCAGGACCTTTTCAAGATCGCCCTTGAGATGCTCGCTTCTCATGGTTTCCTCTCTTGCAAGCATTTTGTCGGCATTGCCCTTTATTGTATTTATCTCACCGTTATGTACTATCATACGGTTGGGATGAGCCCTTTGCCAGCTGGGCTGTGTATTTGTAGAAAAACGTGAATGTACCATTGCGATGGCAGATTCAAAATCCTCGTCACGAAGATCGGAAAAGAATCTTCTCAGATCTCCCACAAGGAACATTCCTTTATATACGATAGTTCTGCTTGAAAGAGAAACGACATATGTATCCTCGTTGCTCTGCTCGAAAACACGTCTTGCAACATACAGTCTGCGGTCAAAATCCAGCCCGCGCCTGACGCCTTCGGGTCTTTTGATGAAGCACTGCTCGATCTTCGGCATACAGTCAAGCGCTCTCTGACCTATTACTGTCGTATCGCTTGGAACGCTTCTCCAGCCGAGTATCTCAAGACCCTCCTTTGCAGCAACGATCTCAAACATTTTCTTTGCCTGATTTCTCTGCAGCTCACGCTGTGGGAAGAAAAACATTCCCACACCATAATCTCTTTCCGAAGAAAGATCAATACCGATCTCAGCGGCTGCCTTTTTAAAGAAGGTATGTGATATCTGAACGAGAATACCAACGCCGTCGCCAGTTTTTCCGTCGGCGTCCTTGCCGGCACGGTGCTCAAGCGTTTCTACTATAGTAAGGGCATCCTCCACTGTCTTATGCGATTTTATTCCTTTGATATTTACAACCGCTCCGATACCGCAGTTATCATGCTCAAAACCCGGTTCGTAAAGGCTGTGCTCGCTCTTTAACATAATGATCTTCCTTTCCCTGATCGTGATTACAGTGCTTATTATATTACTGTAATGCAGGAATGTCAAGAAGAAATTGCATATTTTTAAAAAGATAATTCAAAAAATATAATTTTACAAACTCTTTAAAGGCTTTTTTGCAAGTTTTTTGCAGGAATTTAAAAAAATGTTGCAAAAAAGTATTGACAAATTCTTTTCATGGGTGTATACTACGGACATCGGCAGCAAAGGCGCTGTAAGCAATGGGGCTTACGGCGCCTTTTGATATGTCAGGATATTTCAGGAAAGACAGGAGAGATTTTTTATGACAAACGTAACAGAGCTTTTCGGAAGCATGGTATTCAATGACCGCAAAATGCAGGAAAGACTTCCCCGCACTACCTATAAAGCTCTCAAGAAAACCATTAAAAACGGTGAGCCGCTGGATATCAGCGTTGCAAATGCAGTCGCAAACGCTATGAAGGACTGGGCAGTTGAAATGGGCTGCACACATTATACCCACTGGTTCCAGCCTATGACAGGCGTAACTGCCGAGAAGCACGACAGCTTCATCTATCCTTCTGAGGACGGACAGATCATTATGGAATTCTCAGGCAAGGAGCTTATCAAGGGCGAGCCTGATGCGTCAAGCTTCCCCTCTGGCGGCATCCGTGCTACCTTTGAAGCAAGAGGCTATACAACATGGGACCCCACATCTCCTGCCTTCATCAGAGACAAGACGCTGTACATTCCCACAGCCTTCTGTTCATATACAGGCGAGGTGCTTGATAAAAAGACCCCATTGCTCAGATCAATGGAAAAGCTCAGCAGCGTGTCTGTAAAGCTTCTTCACCTTCTCGGCAAAAAGGACGTCACAAGAGTTACCACAACGGTTGGTCCGGAACAGGAATACTTCCTTATCGACAAGAAAATGTACGATCAGCGTCCCGATCTTATCTTCACTGGAAGAACACTTTTCGGCGCACCAGCGCCAAAGGGTCAGGAGCTTGAGGATCATTATTTCGGTACGATCAAAACAAGAGTCGCAGCATTTATGAATGATCTCGACGAAGAGCTGTGGAAGCTGGGAATCATGGCAAAAACGAAGCACAACGAGGTTGCTCCCTCACAGCATGAGCTTGCGCCGATCTTTGCCACCTCCAATATTGCAACCGACCATAACGAGCTTACAATGGAGGTAATGAAAAAGACAGCCGAAAAGCACGGTCTTGTGTGCCTGCTGCATGAAAAGCCCTTCGCAGGAGTGAACGGCTCAGGAAAGCACAACAACTGGTCTATTTCAACAAATACAGGAGAAAATCTTCTTGAACCGGGAAAAGAGCCTGAGAATAATCTTCAGTTCCAGCTTTTCCTTGCAGCTGTTGTCAAGGCTGTGCATGAATATCAGGATCTTCTCAGACTGACGGTAGCTTCTGCCGGCAATGACCACAGACTCGGCGCAAACGAAGCTCCCCCCGCTATCATTTCAATGTACCTCGGAGACGATCTGGGTGCACTTGTTGATTCTATTATAAACGGTACTGAGTACAGCAGCAGCGGCAGATCGGATATGCTTACAGGCGTTGATGTGCTTGCTGATTTCACAAAGGATAATTCGGACAGAAACCGTACCTCACCCTTTGCATTCACAGGAAATAAATTTGAATTCCGTGCTCTCGGTTCATCTCTCAATATTGCCTGCCCCAACTATATGCTCAATACGATGGTTGCTGAGGAAATTTCAGAATTCTATGAGCAGCTCAAGGATGCAGAGGATCTTGACGCAGCAGTCAAGGCACTTGTCCGCAAGACACTTTCTGAGCATAAGAATATCATCTTCAACGGCGACAACTATTCCGATGAATGGGTCGCAGAGGCAGAAAGAAGAGGTCTTTGCAATTACCGTTCACTGCCTGAGGCTATGGCGCATTATGTTGACAAAAAGAACATTGACCTTTTTGTTAAAAACGGCATCGTAACAGAGCAGGAGATCCGTGCAAGATATGAGATCGAGCTTGACCATTACAGCAAGCAGCTCCGCATTGAAGCTCTTACAATGGTAGATATGGCTGAAAGAAATATCACACCTGCTGTTATCTCTTTTGTAAACGAGCTTACGGATTCTGCACTGGCAAAGAAATCCCTTTCAGCATCATATTCGGTTTATGCAGAAACAGCCCTTATCGAAGAGCTTTCAGCAAAAACAGAAGCCTTTGTAAAAACCACAGCAGAGCTTAAAGAGGCTCTTGATAACGTATCGGCTCACAGCTCTACAAGTCTTGAGCAGGCTGAATACTACCGCAATACGGTATTTGAGATCATGGGCAGACTCAGAGAGCTTGGCGATGCTATGGAGCGCAAAACCTCAGCTGAATACTGGCCCTATCCCTCATACGGCGAGATCCTTTTCGGTGTGTAAGACCGGAATATAATTCAATATTTAAGGAAACAAAAAGCCATAACTCTTTCTGATATATGCAGTACAGCACTCCCCGCAGTCTGACAGAATATAAACACCTCGCTTTGTTTCCTTATAATATCCGGTATATGCTTTCTGTGCTCTGCGATGGAAGGAAAAACAACAAGGGAAAACACCGCAGTGCCCGGAAAGCAATCGGAATATCACTAAGAGTGGATTTTTATCTTAATATTATAAATATATTTTCACAAAAACAAGTTTTTATCTCTGATAGTCTTTCCACGTTCCCCGGCTGACCTGCGCAGCATAATACTATTCTTTGACAGAAAGCAGACTTCTTTCTTTCATAGAAAAAACCGATCTCTGCTTCAAGGAAGATCATTATGAAAGCTGCGTGGGCTGTGCAGGGGAAAAGGAAAGCAAATAATCCAAAAGGAGGGGTCCTTATGGACGCAAATATGCAAACAATAATAAACCAGGCTGTCTCACAGTCCAATGAATTCACCATAGGAATATGGTACCTGATCGGCGCAGCGCTTGTATTTTTCATGCAGTGCGGCTTCGCAATGGTAGAAACCGGCTTTACAAGAGCAAAGAACGCCGGTAACATTATAATGAAAAACCTGATGGATTTCTGTATCGGTACAGTAATGTTCATCTTTCTGGGCTTCGGGCTGATGATGTCCGAAAACTACCTTTTCGGTCTGATCGGTGTTCCGAATCTCCAGATCTTCACGGATTTCAATAATTTCCCGTGGTCATCCTTCGTTTTCAACCTTGTATTCTGCGCAACGGCTGCAACCATCGTTTCAGGCGCTATGGCAGAACGTACAAAGTTCATCTCCTACTGTATATACAGCGGTATCATAAGCCTTATCGTTTATCCCATCGAAGCAGGCTGGGTATGGAACGAACAGGGCTGGCTCGCACAGCTCGGCTTTGTTGATTTCGCAGGCTCCGCCTGTATCCACACAGTCGGCGGCATCACAGCTCTCATCGGCGCTGCAATGGTCGGCCCTCGTATCGGCAAGTATACAAAGGAAGGCAAGCCCCGTGCTATCCCCGGTCACAGCCTGACGCTTGGCGCTCTGGGCGTATTCATTCTATGGTTCGGCTGGTACGGCTTCAACGGTGCAGCTGCAACAGATGTAACTCAGCTGGCACAGATATTCGCTACCACAACAGTAGCTCCGGCAGTTGCGACCTGCGCAACAATGATATACACATGGATAAAGAACGGCAAGCCTGATGTTTCAATGTCACTCAACGGTTCACTTGCAGGACTTGTGGCTATCACAGCCGGCTGCCACACGGTAGATATCCTCGGTTCACTTATCATAGGCATAGTTGCAGGCATACTTGTTGTAATTGCTGTTGAAGTAGTTGACAACAAGCTCAAGGTAGATGACCCGGTAGGCGCTGTTGCAGTTCATATGTGCAACGGTATCTGGGGTACTCTTGCAGTAGGTATATTCTCAAAGGACAAGGATACTCTCGGACTTCTCTATGGCGGCGGCTTCACACAGCTCGGCAAGCAGGCTCTCGGTATCGTTTGCATCGGTGCTTATACAGCAATCATCATGTCACTGGTATTCCTCGTTCTCAAGAAGACGATCGGTCTTCGTGCATCAAGAGAAGAAGAGGTCAGGGGTCTTGACCTGACAGAGCATGGTCTTTCAAGCTCCTATGCAGATTTCATGCCCGTTCCCCAGGTTCTCACAGGCGAAACAGGCGAGGAATTCAAGGAAGGCGATGTACCGCCTGAGAAGGCTGTTGAGATCACTCTCAAAAAGAGCGAAAAGCCGGCACAGACCTCAGACGGTGTGAAGTTCACAAGAGTAACCATCATCACAAAGCAGAGCAAGTTCACTGATCTTAATACTGCTCTTTCAGCTATCGGCGTAACAGGTATGACCGTCACACAGGTACTCGGCTGCGGCGTACAGAAGGGCAAGACAGAATATTACAGAGGCGTAGAGATCGAAATGAATCTGCTGCCTAAGATACAGGTAGATATAGTCGTCAGCAAGGTTCCTGTGCAGCAGGTCGTTGACACAGCTGTCAAGGCAATCTACACCGGTCATATCGGCGACGGTAAGATCTTTATAAGCGATGTCGAAGATATTGTCCGTGTCAGAACAGGTGAAACAGGCTTTGCTGCTCTTCAGGACAGCAACTGATGAAAAGTGTGGGTGTGAAGAGTGGAGCTACAGAAATTAAAGCTTCTCCGGCATTGATACCATCCGCATCAGATATATATTTTTGATACTAAGCTTAAAAAACCGTTTCCCCGGCTTTATGATATTGCCGGGGAAACGGTTTTTCGTTTTGTAATTCCGGCAAAGGCAGTAAAACAACATTACGCCACAGCACCGGAGGCACACCTTTTTTCACTATGTGTAAAATTAGCAATCAGCTTTGGATAATAATTCTGATGCAGCTCAGGCTGAATAAATATGGCGGTGCCCGAGAAAAGCCTTATCAGATTAACTAATACTAATATTCGATAGAATACTTTAATATCTTTGGCGTTAAATTCCGCATAACTTCGTTGTCAATCCTCGGAATACATAAAGTATTCCTGCGGTTTCCGCCTCGTTCTGCGAAATTTTCCGCTCAAATCTGATTAAAGCTTCTTATCGAAAATTAGTATAAGTCGTGAATTGCGACACCGGCTGCACGCCGCACGGAAATAAATTTTTAAATCCTCTCATATATTTTAATCTTTTTTGATACCGAAGGGGCGCGGGGGCGACCGGAAAGCCCCCGCATTTTGCTTCAGAAGCAAGTAAATGTAAGAAAAAAGGTTAAATAATATTTCTTTATGGGAAAGTTAATTTCCATGTTTTTTCATGACAATATAGACTATTAGTAATTATTATGGTATTATTAATGTAATCTGAAAAGAGTGACGTGATCTGCAAGAATGGAGGATCAATATGGAAAACAGCAATAAGCCTGCATTTACTCCGGAAGTAATAAAGGATATATACCTCAGTTATAATGGAAAACTGTATGTTATCCGGCACGAATTTGGAGATAAGTTTATTGAGTCCTGCCATTTTTACGGTCTGACAGAAGAAATGATGAAGCAGTGGAAGGAGTGTTAATATGATAGGTGAAAGAAAAATGAAGCCCAATACCGTTTTTTATGGCAGCTCAGATATGCCCCTTTGCAACGGCTGGTTGCCGGAGGGATATACTGCTGCGGTATCAGCTGCGGACTGCGATACGGATAATAATGATATGCCGCTCATCATCTGGCTTGCTGCGGCAAACGGCGAGGGAAAAAAGCTTCAATGCAATGAAATCTGTTTCGGATCTGAGCTTTGATATGACTCAGCAAAGGATAAATACAGAAAATGCTGCTTTTGATCATCAGAACCGCATGATACACAAAAGCATTATGGGGTTCAAGACCTGAAATGAATTCCCCGACCGCCTTTGCAGCTTCATCAGGCTTATGCTTGAAAATGGAATGATCCCCGGGGATATTTACGTATTCAACATTTCCAAGCTTGTCAGTATATGTCTTGATATTGATTTCATAAAACTTCTTCATTGATTCAACAAATCTGTCATCAACGCTTTCCTCCAGAATCTGTATCTCCGAATCCTCCCCCCTTGACTGCTTTTCGATCTCCTTTGTATAAGCGGTCTTTTCACGGATATCTTCTATTGTGTATACCCCGGCATCAATGTAAAGCTTAGGAAATATCGTTTGGAGAAAGAATTTCGTATGTCCTTGTGATATTGTAAGAATAATTGTATTTCTCTGAGCAGACAGCCCATGACATCGGACATCTGTGCCAAAGTATTTCCGCATTATCCTTCTGCTGATGTCCGCAGGTCTGCACGATGATAAAAATATGTTGTTTATGTATTATTCCTGAGTAAGCTCGGAAAGCTCCTCCCACTCCTCGTACATGACCTCAAGTGCAGATTCCGTCTGTGAGATCTCATCAGTGGTTTTCATAAGCCTTTCATAATCAGACGAGACCTCCGGCGAATTCAGATAATCATTAAGCTCTGAAAGCCTGTCCTCGGCGTCCGATATTTCCTTTTCGAGTCTGCCGAGTCTTGCCCTTGCCTTTCTGCGCTGTGAATCAAGCTCCTTTTTCTTTTTGTATTCGACCTGCTTTTCCTGTTTTGGCGCAGTGTCAGACGCAGCCGGCTTTTTTCTGAACGGCTCTGCTTTTTTCAGATATTCCTCATAGCTGCCCTCATAGACCCTTATTCCCTCCGCAGTAAGATAGAATATCCTGTCCGCAAGGGCATTTATAAGATATCTGTCATGGGATACGATAAGCAGAGTTCCCTCATATTCCTTCAGGGCAGCTTCAAGAGCTTCACAGGAATTGATATCAAGATGGTTTGTCGGCTCGTCAAGCAGGAGAAAATTCGCCCCTCCCAGCATAAGCTTTGTCAGGAGAACTCTTGCACGCTCGCCGCCGCTGAGTGTGGAAAGCTCCTTGAATACATCATCATTTCTGAATAAAAAACGTGCAAGGGTGCTGCGAATCTCAGTATTGGTCATCGCCGGAAAGCTGTCAGACAGCTCCTCAAAGACGGTCTTTTCACTGTCCATGCCTGTCTGTATCTGATCGTAATATCCGACCCTGACACCTTCCCCGAAGCTTATCCTGCCGCTTTGCGCCTTGTATTTTCCAAGTATGGTTTTCAGCAGTGAGGTCTTTCCGCAGCCGTTCGGACCGAGGATGAATATACGCTCGCCCCTTTTGATATCCATTGCAACATTCCTGAAAAGCGGTTCTCCGCCGAAGCTCAATGAAACATTGTCAAGCTCAAGAACATCATTTCCGCTCTGATTTTTTATCCCGAGGTCAAAATGTATCGCAGAGGGGGCATTTTCAGGCTTTTCAAGATTTTTCTCCAGTCTGTCAATGACCTTCTGTTTGCTTTCAGCGGTTCTGATATTCTTTTCCCTGTTCCAGCGCCTTTGCTGTTCGATGATACCCTCAAGACGCCCGATCTCCTTCATGGTATTGTCATAAGCCCTCTGCATAGCAAGAAGGTGCTCCTGCTTCTGCGGCAGAAAGGCAGTGTAATTACCGTTATACCTTGCCATTTTCCTGTTTTCTATCTCAAAGGTCTTGTTTGTTGTTTTGTCAAGAAAATACCGGTCATGGGATATTACTATGTATGAACAGCCGGATTCGGTCAGAAACTGCTCAAGCCATTCAACGCTTTCCGTATCAAGATGGTTTGTCGGCTCGTCAAGCAGAAGCACATCAGCACCGCACAGAAGAAGCTTTGCAAGCTGAAGCTTTGCTCTTTGTCCGCCGCTGAGTGCACTTATCGGCAGCTGCATTTTCTCATCGTCAAAGCCAAGTCCCAGAAGCGCTGACCTTGCCCTGCTGCGGCAGGTCAGACCTCCCCGTCTTGTGAATTCGTCATGCAGAAAAGCCTGTCTTTCTACCATTTCATCTATCTCATCATGCACAGAACCAATAAGTACATTAAGCCCTTCAAGCTCCTTTTCCATTTCAATGAGATCATCGAAAACTGTCATCACCTCATCATATGCGCTTCGCTCAAGGTTCCGGCAGACATGCTGCTCCATATATCCGATGGTACTGTTTTTATTGATAACGACCGTCCCGTCTGTCGGGCTGTATTCTCCTGTCAGTATTCTGAAAAGAGTTGTTTTTCCGCTTCCGTTGACACCGATGAGTCCGACCCTGTCACCCTTCTGTATTTCAAAATTCATATTTTCAAACAAGCGCTGATCTCCGAATTCCATCATCAGACCGCTTACCGTTATTAACGCCATACAGACACCCTTTCAATCCATCACTACCTATATAATACCATCATTCAACAATTAATGCGGAAATCAACTTTCTTACAAAGAAATATTAATTAACCGTTTTTCTTACATTTTACTTGCATTTGAAGCGAAATGCGGGGGCTTTCCGGTCGCCCCCGCACCCCTTCGGTATCAAAAAAGATAAATATATATGAGAAAATTTTAAAAATTGATTTCCGTGGGAGTGCCTCCCACGTCAATCTAATTCAGACATCAAAATGATACAAAGTTTAATAAGATGTCATTCTGAGCATTAAGCGAAGAATCTTGAAGTGACTTATGCACACTTTGCTATGCCTGTCAGGTGTAATTGATTAGAAAAACCGCACTTTAAGACCCTTCAGCAAGCTCAAGAAGGAAAGCTGACTCTGAAAAGTAACAAAATAATTTCCAAATTAGATTGACGTGGAGTGCCTCCGCTGTAAATTTTGCGGGGGTCGCTGCGCTCTTACCCACTATCCGATACTGTCGAAGTCACGGTTCAGGCTTACTTCTGACAAAAACTTTTTTGTTGATTTATTATAGTTCTTTCAAAAATCATATAAACAAAATCAGAGGTTCATAAAATCCATGAATCAGCGTAAAGAAGCCGCCCACCCTCACACGAAACCTGCCGCCCATACGAAAGTAAGCGAGCACGCCGCAGGCAGCGCAGCGTTGGAAAGGGTGGGGTTAAGGAGAGAAGATTTCAAAAGAGGAGAACCTTAAGGGGAGGGGCGTCAGCCCATCACCTTATGGGTCTTCTCTTTTGCCGCGTCCGCATTCTGCGGACGCCTTACGCACGACATCAGGATTCTGTAAAAATATAGAATATGCGAAAAAAGCATCTCATCTAACGCAATACACTCCCTATGCCGAAAAGATATTAAAATCGTAATTAATCTGCCAAATACATATATTTTCTCACTGGATTTGAATTGCAGCTTTTTGACCTCATTTTTGTTGAGATATTTTTCGTTTACAGTAACAAATCTGCACGTTCTGATAAAAATAGCCGCCGCTTTAAAGCCGATAATATTCCGGTCAATAATTCTGGTCAATAATTCTGCATAAAAATTTATTTATCCCCTTTTCAGTAATATCCTGTTTATGTTATAATGATACTGAATAAGGCTTTCTATGAAAAGCTCTCAGCAATGTTATGTTGCTGCATTCAAGGGAAAGGAATGATAATTAATGAAGTTTGACGCTCAGGATTGTCTGCTTGTGGAAAAAAACAAGCTCACTCCGACAATATATGATTTCAGACTCAGAAATGCTGAGCTTGCCGGGATCACCCGACCGGGTCAGTTTGCTCATCTTCTTGTGCCGGGTAAAACTCTGCGCAGACCTATTTCTATTTGTGATGTTCAGGGAGATATTATCCGTCTTGTCTTTGAAATAAGAGGCGAGGGTACGAAAATACTCGCTGAAACAGAGGTCGGACAGACTATCAATATGATCTGTCCGCTTGGTAACGGCTTTGACATTCCAAAGGATAAAAAAATCGTCTTTGTCGGCGGAGGCATCGGTGTTCCTCCTATGCTTTACAGTGCTAAAAATGCAGGTGAAGGCTCTGTTGTTATCAACGGCTTCCGTGATAAAAGCGCTGTTATCCTGACTGAGGATTTCAGAAATACCGGCTGCCGTCTTATCGAAACAACAGATAACGGAAGCTATGGCATACACGGCTTTGTTACCGCACCGCTTGAAGAGGTTATTGATGACTGTGATATGGTCTGTGCCTGCGGTCCGACTCCTATGCTCAGAAATATCGCTAAGGCTGCAGCAGAGCACGGAAAGGAATGCTTTGTGTCCCTCGAACAGCGTATGGCGTGCGGTATCGGCGCTTGTCTGGGCTGTGCGGTCGGCATAAACAGAGCTGACGGCAGCTTTACTTATAAACACGTCTGCAAGGACGGTCCTGTATTCAATGCAAAGGAGGTGGCTTGGTAATGGCAGATCTCAGCGTAAATATTGCCGGTGTTGAATTCAATAATCCTATAATCGCCGCTTCCGGCACAATAGGCTTCGGCCATGAATACGGCGAGCTTTATCCCCTTTCTGTTTTCGGCGGCATTTCCTGCAAGGGCACTACCCTGAAGGAACGTCCCGGAAATCCTCCTCCGAGGATCGCAGAAACTCCTATGGGTATGCTCAATGCAGTCGGACTGCAAAATCCCGGAGTAGAGCATTTTATTAATGTTGAGCTTCCGTGGCTGAAAAAACAGAACACTGTCGTTATTGCAAATGCCGCAGGCAGCACTCAGGACGATTACTGTGAAATATGCGAGATACTTTCCGACAGCGATGTGGATATGATCGAGCTGAATATCTCCTGCCCGAATGTCAAGGAGGGCGGCGCTCAGTTCGGCACCTCTCCCGAATCAGTCGAAAAGATCACCTCTGCCGTCAGACGTCACTGCACAAAGCCGCTTATCATTAAGCTTTCGCCTAATGTTGCCGATATAGCCGCTGTTGCAAGGGCTGCAGAGGGCGCAGGCGCAGACGCAGTTTCACTTATCAATACACTTACAGGCATGAGAATAGATATCAATACACGCCGTCCGATAATTAAAAATGTAACCGGCGGTATGTCAGGTCCGGCAGTTTTCCCTGTTGCCGTAAGAATGGTCTATCAGGTAAAGAAGGCTGTAAAGATACCCGTTATCGGACTTGGCGGAATAAGCACATGGCAGGATGCTGTCGAAATGATAATGGCAGGCGCCGATGCAATTCAGATCGGAACTGTCCTTTTCACAGACCCCTATGCACCGCTTAAAATATCAGAGGGACTTCACGGTTACCTTGATACTCATAATATCCCTTCGGTAAGAGAGCTTACCGCAACTGTAGAGGTGTAATTTTAATGACTAAGCTTATAATTATCCGCCATTGTCAGGCTGAGGGCAATCTTCAGAGATTCTTCCAGGGAAGGATCGACAGCGATATCACTCAGAAAGGCAGAGCGCAGATCGGTGCGGCTGCGGAGCTTCTTGCAGCTGAGCCGATAGATGTTTTCTATACGAGCTCTCTCCAGAGAGCACAGAAAAGCACAGAGGGCTTGAATGTATATCATAATGTCCCCGTTATAACAGACGACAGGCTTATCGAGGTGGATGCCGGAAAATGGGAGGGCAGGTTTCTTACAGATATTGAAAAGGAATTTCCGAAGGAGTATTCGGACTGGAATAATGCTCCTGCTGTTTTCCATGCGCCCGGAGGAGAATCAATGGCTCAGGTCTATGACAGGGTGAGCGCTGCGATTGATGATATCGTCAGGGAAAATGACGGAAATACTGTCTGCATCGTATCACACGGCTGTGCAATAAAATGCATGATGTGCTATCTTCACGGCTGGAAGGTCAGCAATATCGCAGATGTTCCCCTCGGAACGAATATGTCTGTCAATGTCGTAAGGGTCGAGGCAGGAAAGCCTGCCGAGCTTGTTATGGAAAATTATACCGACCATCTTGTTCTTGTATAAAGAGAGGTGACGGGAATGATAATTCTATCTGTTGATTACGGCAGGGCAAGAACAGGCGTTGCCGTATGCGATAAAAACGAGGTAATGGCTTCACCGGTGGGTGTTATAAAGGAATACAACAGCACGGTGCTTGCTGAAAGGATCAGCGAAATTGCAAAGGAAAGACAGGCTCAGCAGATCGTTCTGGGACTGCCGAGAAATATGGACGGCAGCGAGGGCGAAAGCGCTGAAAATGTACGATCATTCAGAGAAATACTTGCCGAAAAAAGCGGTCTTGAGGTGGTGCTGCGTGATGAAAGATGCACGACAGTCACAGCCTACGAATATCTTAATATGAGCAATAAACGAGGAAAAAAAAGAAAAGAGGTTGTTGACAGCGTTGCCGCTGTCGTGATACTTGACGATTATCTGAATTACAGGAGGAATAACCGATGAATGTTCTTCCAAGTCAGAAGCTGACCATCAGTCAGGTGTTTCTGGGGCTTGCCGCCGGACTGATGCTGTTTCTTCTGCCGAATGACGCAAAAAATCAGATAGGCTCCGAGGGGCTTTGTGAAGCCTATATTTTACTGATCTTGCTTGTAATAACGGCTGTCCTGCTATTTATTACAAAAAGGTATGAATCCGTAGGTCTTGCGATAATGACCATGTCATGTCTTATGGCTTTATCAATTGTACTTGAAATAATAATGGGCTTCATAGAATCGCCCTCGACCTACTGGCCGGATCTGAACAAATACAGGATTGTAAGTATGTTCCTGCTGTGGTTCATTCCGTTTGTATGCTGTATGACAGTAAGGCTGCTCTCAACCGGAAACGGAGATAACAATGACACAAGAAGAGGCTTCGCAGTTTTCATGTCGGTCTGCATGAAGGCACTGCTGATAATCTATATACTTGTTATTATTTTCAAGCTGATCCTGCCCGATAAGCCCTCACAGGAAAACAGGGTCATTGAATGGATGATCTTCAAAAGAATATCCGAATGTATCAGCGGTACACATGAAAACGGCATAGCTTATATTATGTGGCACTGCATAGTTCTTGCGCCGCTGTCGTTTTATCTGTCTGTTCTTGTGCCGAAATTCAAGCTTTGGCAGATCGCCATAACCGCTGCCTGCTTCGGCCTTGCAACAGAGGCGATGCAGTTTATCTTCAACACAGGCTCAGCCTGCACAGACGATATTCTGATGATGATAGTCGGCTCTATACTCGGACTGCTTTTCAAGAAATCCATTGACAAGCTCAGAAGCGTTATCACAAAGGGTGAAGACACCGAAATACTCAGCTTTGAATACAACCATATGAACACAAAACCAAAGGGCGAGGCTCAGGTACTTACAGAAGAATAAAAAATCAGCATCAGCACACGGTATATGCCGCAGTGCTGATGCATTTTTCATATCTGTTCATCTTGTGCCGTATCAGTTATGGGAAAGCTCAAATTACGGAAGGCTTCTATCATTCTCGGGTGGTAGATCACAAAATGTATCGACGGAGATTTGTTCTTTGATACAATGACCTCTTTTTTGCCTATTATTACTATATTGATATTGCGAAAGCCCGGAGTGTAATTATATCTGACAGAGCATTTCTCATATTGCTCGCCGAGAGCTTCTGTACTTTTCATATGTTCAAGATAATCCTCATAGGAATAGCTCAGAGCCTTGTTGCAGAATATCTCAGATAAGGATACCGTCAGCGGCTTTTTATCAAACTGTTCTTTTGTAAGGAACGGTATCTCAAGGGTGAGCTTTTCCCTTTCAAGCAGCTGAATAAGGCTGTTTTTATAATTTTTGATAAAGCGTCTGATATTATCTGCATCAACCGGGCTTATATTATTTTTCTCAAACAGTCTTTCGCAAAGCTCCTCAGGCAGTGTAGCCGCCGGCAGACTGCCGCAGATGATCTTTCTTTCTCCGGGCACATTGACAGTATCTCTGAAAAATCTTTCAAATTCCGTTCTGCGATTTGCATCATAGATTTCCATCAGCGGCCGGGCACATTCCAGAAGCTGCTGTGCTCTTTTTCTGTAATACGTCAGTTCTTCCCTGCTGCATGAAAGATAATACCTGCCGTCATTATGATGTCTGGAAATTGCCTCTCCGGAAAGAGCTGCCGCTCCCGATACCTTTATCAGATGCCTGAACACCTCACTTTGGGATTTTTTCAGATAATAGGGCGAGATCTGTCCGGTCATATACATGGGCACATAGCTTTCAAGTCCGAGCATCATTTCCTCAAAGGGACGGTTAACATCGTGTATGATATGCATATGGAGTCCCTTTTTGAGCATCATTGCTGTCCCGAAGATCCATTTTTTTGCAAATTCCTTATCCTGCGACATTTCCTCCATAGGCATATCGCTGTAAAAGATAATACCCTCCTTTGATTCTGATGTAATGGTGGCTCTTATAAAATCAAGCTCCATTTCCATCATAGCCTTGAGTCCGCTGCCCTTTCTGGAAAGCTGAAGCCGGAAGGGCAAAGCCGGGATGGAATTCTGATCAAAATGTATCGCCGTGATATATTCGTCAAGATCAAATTCATCAAGCTTTGTTAGAAAGGCATCTATTTTATACTGCGGACGGATATCATCATTTGACCCGAGCCATCTGAAGATCTTATTTGCAAGCTGTACCTCACTTTCTTCGTCTTCGGTACTGATACCAAGTTTTCTGATGATATCTTTATCCGGGGTGCTGTATATTCTTCTTGCAGCATAAAAAGCAATGTCTGTATTGAATTTTTTCAGCTGTGAGGGTTTTCTCTTCCCTGACAAAACCCTGGATATATAAGAAGGGTCGAAATTTGTCACCTTTGCAAGCTCGCTGTTTGAAATTTCCATTACCTCTACAAGCTTGCGCAGGTTTTCTGTATACACCCGAAAGTCAACACTGATACCGTCGTTCAATGCAGATAAAAGCTGCCTTGCTATCTCATTTTCATTAAGCTTTATTTTTCTTTTCTTCGATATAAGATACAGACCGCCTGCAATTTTTTCAACCACCTCACCGCTTTTCTGCGGTGATCTTATCCCCTTGCGGTATCTGCCTATTGTTTCTGCCGAAAGCTCCGACAAATCGGCAAGCTCCTTATTTGTACATCCAAGCTTTTCCATATAACCGTTCAAGACCTCATAGAATTCCATGCTGTCCTCCTTTCATCAAGAAAAAACTGACCGTCTCCTGTGCCGCAGCGAGGAAAACCAAACGTATTCATATTTGCAGAAAACGAAATCAACTATCAATCAGTATTCCCTGAGTATTTGAAATTCTCTGTTATATATTTTACTATGGAAAGTATCAAATTGCAATCCCCGCCGGCGTGCCGCCGGGGTCGCGATTCACGGCTTAGTCAGCCTGATAAAGTTTTTTCCGGGCACCGCCAGACTTTTTGAGCCTGAACTGCTGACATTATTTCTGAACCGCAGTGCCGGCGTGCCGCCGGGGTCGCAATTCACGGCTTAGTCAGCCTGATAAAGTTTTTTCCGGGCACCGCCAGACTTATTCTGCCTGAACTGCATCAGAATTATTATCCAATGCTGATGCCAATTATTATTTTACACATAGCAGCGCCGGCGCACGGAAATCAACTTTCTTACAAAGAAATATTAATTAACCGTTTTTCTTACATTTTACTTGCATTTGAAGCGAAATGCAGGGGCTTTCCGGTCGCCCCCCTCCCCTTCGGTATCAAAAAAGATAAATATATATGAGAAAATTTTAAAAATTGATTTCCGTGGCACCAGCGTGAAGTGCGCTGCCTGTGGCGTGCTCGCTTGCTTTTGTAACGGTGGTAAATTTTGTGCAAGGGTAGACAATTTCCCGGATCATTGCAACTATTACGCACATCCAAATAGTCATTGACAAAACGGTTATAATATCTATACAATCAGGATCAATATGATATATAATATTTTAAGTGGAATATTTTTCCACTTAAATAATAATCTGGTAGCTACTGCCTGAGATATTATTTGTTTAATAAGATTACAACTTATATATTCATCCCCACAGCCGCACGGAGCAACCGCCGTGCGGTCTTTTCTTTCTGTAATATGAGCTTTTAAAAATATAGAAACGCCATTCTTATGTTATAAGAAAATCAGAGGCGTGGGGATAAAAACGATAATGTATTGCGACACCGGCGACAGATGATGTAAAATATTTCTGGGAGTTTTGAGGAAACTATAATCAGCCAACATAAAAGTATATGACAGAAGAAAGCCTGAACCGCGACTTCGACAGTATCGGATAGTGGGTAAGAGCGGAGCGTATGCGCAGCGAACCCCGCGAAATTGACAGCGTAAGTGTAAAATTGGCAATAGGGATTTGAATTTTATTCTGTTGCAGTTCAGGCTGAATAAGTATGGCGGTGCCCGGGAAAAACCTTATCAGGCTGACTAAGCCGTGAATCATTGACAGCACAGGCACTGTGCCGGGGTTGATTTTTTTTTGTAATAATGTATAATAGAATAGTATTGGTATACTTACGGAATACTGATTTTATTTTTGAAAGGAAGATGAAAATGGACCTTATTACACAGAAAGTCTACGGTGCAGAGGATATTCTCCCCGCTGACAGCTATAAATGGCAATTTGTAGAGGATATTATGAGGGGTCAGGCTCAGTCCTACGGCTTTAAGGAGATCCGCACCCCCGTATTCGAGCATACAGAGCTTTTTAACCGCTCTGTCGGCGATACTACTGACATAGTTCAGAAGGAAATGTACAGCTTCACAACAAAGGGCGGCGACAACCTTTCCCTCAAGCCTGAGGGCACTGCCGGTGCTGCAAGAGCTATGCTCGAACACAAGCTTTTCGCAGCAGGCTACCCGATAAAAACTTACTATATCACAGCCTGCTACCGCTATGAAAAAAAGAATTTCGGCAGACAGAGAGAATTCCATCAGTTCGGTATGGAGACCTATGGTGCTGCTTCTCCCTTTGCAGATGCTGAGGTGATCTGTGCAGCAAATTCTATCTTCGACAGACTTGATGTCAAAAATATCAGCCTTGAGATAAATTCTATCGGCTGTCCTAAATGCAGACCTAAATATTATGACGCTCTCAAGGAATATTTCGGTGCACATAAGGATGAGCTTTGCGAGACCTGCCATTCAAGACTTGAGAGAAATCCCATGAGAATTCTTGACTGCAAGGAAAAGAAATGCTCTGAGATCGCAAAATCTGCTCCCACTGTTCTTGACTATATCTGTGAGGAATGCAGCAGTCATTTTGAGGGCGTAAAGAGCTGTCTTGACGCTGTTAATATCGAATATACAGTCAACCCCGCTATCGTCAGAGGTCTTGACTATTATACAAAAACAGTATTTGAATTTATCGCTCCCGAGGTCGGCACTGTCTGCGGCGGCGGACGCTATGACGGTCTTATTGAGGAGCTCGGCGGTCAGCCCACTCCTTCCCTCGGCTTTGGTATGGGTATCGAGCGTCTGCTTATACTTCTTGAAAAGCAGGGCGTAGAGCTTGAACAGCCGCCTGCCTGCGATATCTATATTGCCGGTATCAGTGAAAAAGGCAAGCTCAAGGCTTTTGAGCTTACTGAGGGAATCAGAAACGCTTCACTTATCGCTGAATGTGATATCATCGGAAGAAAGCTTATGCCGCAGATGAAATATGCTAATAAGATCAAGGCAAAATTCAGCATGGTTCTCGGTGATGATGAGATCGAAAGCGGAAAAGCAAAGCTTAAGAATATGCTCACCGGAACAGAAAAGGAAGTTCCGCTGAACGAGGATTTCTATGACAGATTCTTTGCTATCTATGTAAACGGTGCAAACGATACCTTCATGGAAAAGCTCGGACTCAGCGTTGAGGATTAAGGAATCGCCCCTTTCCGGAACAAACAAATGATAACAGCCGGTCATAAATAAGCCTTTGAGCTTTGCCTCCGGTGCATGATATCAACCTTTTGTCCGGCTGACAAATAATATAACAGGAGTAATGAAGAATGGCAGAATTTTTAACAGGACTTAAAAGAAGCTGCTACTGCGGCGAGCTTCGTGCCGAAAATATCGGTCAGACAGTTACCGTCTGCGGATGGACGCAGCGTCAGCGTGACCTCGGTCAGCTTATATTCATAGATCTTCGTGACAGAACAGGCGTTGTTCAGCTTGCCTTTGATGATAACACCGACAAGGCAGTTTTTGAAAAGGCTTTCACTGTCCGCTCTGAATTCGTACTTGCCGCAGTCGGCAAGGTCAGGGAGCGCAGCAGCAAAAACAAGGATATCCCCACCGGCGATATCGAAATCGAGGTTACTGAGCTTCGCATTTTAGGCGAATCCGAAACACCTCCGTTCGAGATCGTTGACGACTGCAAGACAGCTGAGCTTACAAGACTCAAATACCGCTATCTTGATCTCAGAAGGCCTCAGCTTCAGAAAAACCTTATACTGCGCCACAAGGTCGCAAAGGCAACAAGAGATTATTTTGATGAAAACGGCTTTATAGAGCTTGAAACACCAATGCTCATAAAATCAACCCCGGAGGGCGCAAGAGATTTCCTTGTACCCTCAAGAATACACAAGGGCTCATTCTATGCACTGCCGCAATCACCTCAGATGTACAAGCAGCTTTGCATGGTGGCAGGCTTCGACAGATATATGCAGATCGCACGCTGCTTCCGTGATGAGGATCTCCGTGCAGACAGACAGCCTGAATTCACACAGATCGACCTTGAAATGTCCTTTGTTGATATGGAGGATGTTCTTGAGATCGGCGAGGGCTATATCAAAAGAGTGTTCAAGGATGTTCTTGATATAGATATCCCCACCCCCTTCCCGAGATATACCTACAATGAGGTTATGGAGCGCTTCGGCTCTGACAAGCCCGACACAAGATTCGGTATGGAAATATTCGATCTTACAGCAGACGTAAAGGACTGCGGCTTCGGCGTATTCAAGAGTGCTGTTGACGGGGGCGGCTCTGTAAGAGGTATTACCGCCAAGGGCGCAGTAAAGACCTATACAAGAAAAGAGATCGACAAGCTTACTGAATTCGTCAGGGGTATCGGCGCAAAGGGTCTTGCATGGATACGCATGAATGATGATTCAATTGCTTCAAGCTTTGCAAAGTTCATGTCAGAGGAAGAAATGCAGGCTATTCTCAAAACAGCAGGCGCAGAAAAGGGCGATGTAGTATTTATCGTTGCTGACACAGATGATAACACTGTCCTTCCGACTCTCGGCGCAGTACGTACAGAGGTCGCAAAGAAGCTGGATATCATCGGCGAGGGCTTTAATTTCCTGTGGGTAGTCAAATTCCCGTTCTTTGAATATGACAAGGAGAACGGTGAATGGATCGCTATGCACCATCCCTTTACATCTCCGACAGATGATTGTCTTGATAAGCTTGACGGAAACAAGGGCGAGGTATATGCAAAGGCATATGATATGGTGCTCAACGGTATCGAGCTTTCAAGCGGCTCTATCAGAATAACTAATCCGCAGCTTCAGAAGAAGATGTTTGAGATGCTGGGCATGAGCGACGAGGAAGCTTATGCAAAGTTCGGCTTCCTCATGGATGCTTTCAAATACGGTGCACCGCCCCACGGCGGAATGGGCATAGGTCTTGACAGACTTGTAATGCAGATGGTAAATGCACCGACACTTCGTGATGTTGTTGCATTCCCGAAGGTACAGAACGCAAGCGAGCCTATGACAAATGCTCCGGCAGATGTTGACGAGGCACAGCTTACAGACCTTGGTATTGCTGTTATAGAAGCTCCGTCAGACCCTGACTGACCTTCCCGGTTCCATTGAAAAGGTTTTGGCATATAAAAACTCTGTATCAGGTCTGACAAGCATTCAACTTTTAAACATAAAAAACTTCCGCAGAATGAACCCTTCTGCGGAAGTTTTCTATGTTTCAAGCATTTTTTCAAGTATCTCAACTGCATTTGCTACACAGTCGTCACAAGAGCAAAGCACCTTTCCTGTGCCGACACCCTTGAGATCGGCACACCTTACTGCACCGCATCTGCTTTCAAATTCATTCAGGAGTGTCCTTGCTCTTTGTGTAACAGGCTTTGTGCCGTATTCAAGCTTCCCCAGAACGATGCCTGCTCCGATAAGTGCGCCGCAGGTCGCCTTTGTGCAGCCCATACCCATTCCGAAGGCTGAGCCAAGTGCCATGCCCTCATTCATATCTATACCAAGCCTGTCGGCGAATGCAAGTATCACAGCCTGACAGCAATTGCAGCCGCTATGCTTCAGCTCAAGCGCTGTTTCTTTTCTGTTCATATTCATTTCTCCTGTCTTAAAACCGGCTGAGATTAAATACCGGGTATTATAATACAATAACATTATCCGGAAAATCGAGTAGGAGGCTGCCCATTAGTTGAGCAGCCGACCTCTCACACCACCGTGCGTACCGTTCGGTACACGGCGTAAGGGTAGTTTGAGTGCAGTA
>CACWVH010000037.1 GCA_902764235.1 uncultured Ruminococcus sp. | reverse complement strand
TAATTCTGATGCAGTTCAGGCTGAATAAGCTTGGCGGTGCCCGGGAAAAACTTTATCAGGCTGACCAAGCCGTGAATCGCGACCCCGGCGGCACGCCGGCGGCGGGTTCGTGTAAAATAATTCTGGGATTTTTCAGAATTACTGCTTTGCACACACTTTTGGATATGGCATAATAGAAGAACACAGACCGTGATTCATGAAAGTGTGCGTAGGAAGAAAGCTTTTAAAGACAGAATTGACAGCGGAGGCACTCCGCCGGCGCGCGCCGGTTGACTTTGTTTCAGGGAAATGCTATAATTTGCACAAAGATATCCTGACCGAAACAATAAAAAAGAAATGAGGTGCTTTGAAATGAAAACAAAAATGTATAGGAGCGGATGGAAAAAGCGTATGCTTTCATGCCTGCTCAGCTGTACAATGCTGTGTACGGGCTTTCTTGCCCTTCCGGTAACAGCATCGGCTGAGGATGATGAGGGTGAGACTCCGTTCGTTTCGGAAGACGGAGATAAATATGTCAGTGTGGGCAGAGCGGTACTAAAGATCGACCCCATTGATGATGATAAGGCGGAGATCATCGGTTACTATACCATACCGGAGCAAGGTATCGTTATGCCTGAATATGGTATCATCAGCAGTCAGTATGAAGGGCGCACTATTGTCGGTATAAGTGCCGGGGCTTTTATGAACTGCCATGATGTAAAGGGTCTGGTTCTTCCTGATACTATCAGATATATCGGGAGAAATGCATTCTGCAACTGCGAGAGCCTTGCAGATATAAATATCCCTGATTCTGTGGGAACTATCGGAGACTCTGCATTTGGAAACTGTAAATCATTGACAGACATCAGCATTCCGGACGAGGTTACATATATAGGTGAAGGAGCCTTCCGGCTGTGCGAAAGGCTGAGATCCTTTACCTTCCCTGAGGGTGTAACCGAGGTTGCAGATAATGTGTTGTCGTATAATGTTTCTCTTGAAAGGATCACTCTTCACCCTGGTATTAAAAAGATCGGAAGCTATGCATTCAGGGATAACCCGAAGCTTGAAAGCCTTACCATCCCCGACAGCGTTGAGGAAATAGGCGAGGAAATACTCATAAACTGTACCGGGCTGAAAAGCGTCAGGCTTCCCGGGGGCTGGAGCGAGATACCGGATTATATGTTCTATGGCTGCTCCGGGCTTGAAAGCTATGAGATACCGGACAGCGTGACAAGAATAGGAAGGTCTGCCTTTTATGGCTGCCCGCTGTTGAAAAGCATTACCGTGCCCGATACGGTAACAGAGATAGGAGATCGTGCCTTAGGTTATGTGCAGGGAGCCTCGGACTGGACATATGATATAGTTGAGGGCTTTACAATGTACGGCTCCTTTGGAAGCGCTGCGCAGACCTATGCCGTGGAAAACGGCATAACCTTTGTGGGTACAACGCCGTTTGATTATGAAGTGAATGATAAGGGAACGGTTACAATTACCGGCTATCACGGAAGCGGCAGGGATATTACCATACCCGCAGAGATAAACGGCACGGCAGTTACACACATAGCAGATTTTGCTTTTGACAGTGCAGATATCACTGGTGTGACAATGCCTGATTCAATTGTCAGCATCGGAGCCTGTGCTTTCCAGGATTGTATAAGCCTGAAATCTGTTGTGCTTCCTTCAGGGCTTGTAAATATGAATGAAAATATGGATGGCGGTCAGTTCTCTGGCTGCAAGGCTCTTGAAAGTATAACTTTACCAGATACTCTTGAAGGTCTTGGACCCTTTACCTTCAGAGACTGTGAGAGCCTTTGTGAGATCAATGAGCCATCGGCTATAAAATCAATGGGCGCAGGTGTTTTTGACAACACAGGCTGGCTTGCTTTAAAGTCTGACGGACCGGTTTATTTCGGCAGCATTTTATGCTCTTACAAAGGGGCAATTCCTGAAAATACGGTTCTGACGATTAAAGCCGGAACTAAGTATGTTTCAGCAGGAGCTTTGTCTGACGACCGCAGCAGGAATCTTAGCTCGATAATCCTTCCGGATGGACTGGAAAGAATATCACTTTTCGGTTTCCTCAACTGTGTAAATGTCAAAAGCATATATATTCCCTCATCTGTTACTGATATAGATAATTGCGCAGTGGGCTATTATTTTGATGAGGAAAAGGACGTTTTCAGCTTATACCCGGGACTGACAATATACGGCAAAACAGGCTCAGAGGCTGAAAAATATGCACTGAAAAATGATATACCATTTGTTGATCCTGACGCTCTGAAAAATGATTCCTCCGTAAGTACAGATAAAACCGAAACAGGAAAAACAGTAAAGCTTTATGCGAAGGCTTCCGGCGGCAGTGCGCCCTATACCTATGCATATTATTTCAAAAGAAGCACTAATTCAAAATGGAATGTTATCGGCACAGAGTTTACCACTTCGGAAAGCGCCGGCTTTAAGCCCACGGCAGCGGCAGGTTATGATGCGAAGATCGTCGTAAAGGACAGCGAGGGCAACACAGCGGAAAAGATATTCAAGGTCACTGCAGTAACTCCGCTTGTCAATAATTCCTGGGTCAATTCGGAAAAGGTACAGATCGGTGACGATATCCGTGTGACCGGGGCGGCAGAAGGCGGTACAGGTAATTACAGATATGCCTTCTATTTCAGAAGAAGCACAAACTCTAAATGGAACAGGATCGGTACAGAGTTCGGGACAAAGACCTACGGCATAACCGTTCCTAAGGCAGCGGCGGATTATGATATGAAGGTAATAGTAAAGGACAGCGCAGGCAATACAGCGGAAAGGATATTCACTGTCAGTGCTGTTGAGAGCATGGAGCTGACCAATATTTCATACCTCAATGCATATAATGTCAGCGTCGGAAAGACAGTTACCGCAGCCGGGCGTTTTGTTGGCGGCTCGAAGCCTTGTACATATGAATTCTATTTCAAACGCAGTGCAAATACCAAATGGAATAAGCTTACCAATGGCAATGAGGCTGGAACATATGCAAAGTTCACCCCTACTGCAGCGGCAGAGTATGATATCAAGGTTATCGCCATTGATTCAAAGGGAACCAGAGCGTCAAAGGTAATGAAGCTGACAGCTGAGTAAAGCTCAATAATCAAAAAGCCGGCAGGTCAGGTCTGCCGGCTTTTTTCTGCTTGCCGGAACGAGAGTACGCCCTGCGAAAGAGGGCGTCCCCTTGCAGCGGCGCTCAGATAACCTCACTCACTGCCGCAAGGCAGTGACCGAAAACCTTAAGTTGATGACATTGCCCTTGCAGCGGCGATCGGAAACCCTCTCTCACTGCCGCAAGGCAGTGACCGAAAACCCTAAGTTGACGTCATTGCCCGAGGAGGGAGGCCTTTTGACCAGCGGCAAGAGCGGAGCGATAAACGCGTCGCGACACCCCCGGCACTCCCTGGGGATTATTTTATACAAAAACTATTGATTTTTTTAATTGTTTTAGTTATAATTATTGTTAAGATGTATATTATGTGAAAGTTTGCTTTAGATACAGCCTTCCTGTCAGAGTATATTCCTGACCGGTTTCTTATTGAGGGATTTTATGAGGTGAAGCTTGCTGATTGAAAACCCGGGAACAGACAGGACGGCAGATCTTCTGCTGAAAATGAGGTGTCGCCGTATGAACAGACGGACATACAAAATAATCCCTGTCCTGCTGGCTGCATTTCTTTTGCTTGGTATGAGTGTAAATGTATTTGCCGCAAAGCTGAAGGTTGGTTCTGTCGAGGGCTTACCGGAGAAATTGGTGGTTCTGGATGATAATGGTAATTCAGTAAGCGAAGATGGTGAGTATTATTTTGAAGTAGAGGGAATGAATGCGGGAGAAACATATACAAAGAAAATACAGATAATGAACCTTCGGGAGGATGCATCCTATGCTATCTGGTTCAATGCCCAGCGTCTGATGAAGACCGGAGAGATCGATCTTGAAAATGAATGTGTGTGCGATATCCGTATGGATGGTATACTTGTTTACTATGGAAAGATCACCGGAGAGGGCAATCCGGATATAAGGAATGATGCACTGTATCTCGGAACGTATCATCCCGGGGACAGCCGTGTAATGACAGTCAATATCAGATGGGACGGTACTGATAAGGGCGGAGCAATAGATAACGGCGCAAGATTGGTAGACAGCAGCGGAATATCCGTTACACGTGACCGGAGCGGCGTCAGACATATCGAGGGTGAAACTATTTTCAAATGGATCTTTACAGCAGCAGTAAAGGACACTGACAAAGATATAAGTGACGGTTCCAGTGAGATCTCGGAGCCGGACACCCAGATATCGACCATAGGTGAGGAATCATACAGTATGTCCGGCGGAGGCGGCGGCGGACAGGACAGTGCCGGACAGCGCAGCACCGTCAGAAGGCAGCCGGGCAGCAATCCCGCACAGCCGGGAATTATTGATTTTGTCCAGACCGGAGACACGATAATATATATAACGATTGCTGTAGTAGCAATGGCTACACTGTTTCTGATAATCCTTGCGGTCGGAAAACGGAAAAAGCAGCAGAAAAAGAAAAAAGAATGATCTGAGCAGAAGTGCCGTATCCTCCGGGATGCGGTATTTTTTGCGCTGTAAAAAGGGATTAGCACCCTTACATAATAAGTGCTAAGACGGAATATAATAGAAGTGTGGCATTATCAGCGAAAAAACGTAATTGTAACAGAAATTTAATAAAAAATACTGTTGACAATCGGGGTAAATAGTGGTACTCTATTAATAGATTAGCACTCGAACACCGAGAGTGCTAATAGAGAGGTGGCTTGAATGGAACCGACTCAAAGAAAAATGAAGATCCTTGAAGCGGTTGTGGAGTCCTATATCAGGACCGGCGAGCCGGTAGGCTCAAAGACCTTGTGCGAGAGCCTGGATTTCAGCGTTTCAAGTGCAACGGTAAGAAATGATATGGCGGAGCTTGCCTCGATAGGACTTCTGGAACAGACGCATACATCATCCGGACGTATACCTACAGAGCTTGGATACAGAATATATGTGGATCAGCTGATGAGCTGTGCTGAGCTTACAAAATATGAGCAGAGCATGGTGGATGACGCATTGTATCTCAGTGCGGATGCGCCGGAGCATCTTCTTGAAAGCGCAGCGGCTGTGCTTTCGGGAATGACAAAATATGCGGCTGTGGCGGCAGCGCCCTCGGGCGAAAGCTCGATAATCAGAAGAATACGCTTTGTGCAGACCGGAAAATATACGGCGATGGCAGTGCTGATAACCTCGACCGGTTCGGTAAAGACCCGGTTGTTCAGATGTGAGTATATAATAACACCTGAGCTTACAGAGATGTTTGATAAAACTGTGAATGAGTATTTTTCGGGGCTTCCGGTTACAGGCGTGACACCTGCCTTCATGCAGAGCACAGCGGCTTCTCTCGGAGAAATGTCCATGCTTATGTCCAATGTGCTGCTTGCGGTGCTTGACGCAGCAAGAGAGGCGGCGTCAACAAGCGTCTCGATCAAGGGACAGTCAAATCTGTTTCTGATGCCTCAGCTTGAATCGGCAGACGGAAAAAGAGTCATGGAGCTTTTAGGTCATTCCGGAGAGCTATCAAGACTTCTGAAAAATGCTGATACAAAGGCAAGTGTTCTGATAGGAAGCGAAATGAACGAGCCTGCACTTTCAAACCTCAGCATAGTGGTGTCACATTATGCTGCGTCGGAGGAATGCAGAGGAACTCTTGCAGTGATCGGACCTGTGCGGATGAATTATCCGAAGGTCATGGCGGCTCTTGAATATACAGCCGACAGGGTGGGAGCACTGCTGAGAGAAATGCTTGAGTCAGACTGATATTAAAATCACACTCCCAAAATTACATGAAGTGAAAATTCGGTGTACGAAAGGGGAAATGGGTCTTGGCAAGAAAGAAAAGCTCAAAGTCATCAGCCGCTAAGGCTGAGAATACTGCTGCTGAAAGCGTGAAGAAGGAAGAAACAGTGACAAAAGCAGAATATGATAAGCTGAAGGAAGAATTTGATACTCAGAAGGAACAGTTCCTCAGAATGGCAGCAGAGTATGACAATTTCCGCAAAAGAACGGAAAAGGAGAAGCTTGCGACCTTTGACAATGCCGTTGCAACAACGGTAGAGGCATTTTTGCCGGTGGCAGATAACTTTGCACTGGCAGTGGCATCCAGCAGCAATGCTGATGACGAATTCAAAAAGGGTCTTGAGATGATCCAGAAGCAGCTCGACAATGCGTTCAGACAGCTCAACATAGAGGAATTCGGAGAAAGAGGAGAGGAGTTTGACCCCAATCTTCATAATGCTATCTCCAGAGTTGATGATGAAGAGCTTGAAGAGGATTATATCGTTTCTGTGTATCAGAAGGGCTACCGCATAGGCGATAAGATCATAAGACACGCAATGGTACAGGTTGCAAATTAACAGCAAGAAAATTACGGACAATTGTTAATGCCTTGAAAATATACAAGACAAAACAGAATACAATCGTCTGAAAAAATAATAAAAATGATTTGGAGGAAATTATTATGGCAAAGACAATCGGTATTGATCTCGGTACAACAAACTCATGTGTAGCAGTAATCGAAGGCGGCGAGCCGGTAGTAATCGCTAACGCAGAAGGCTCAAGAACAACTCCTTCAGTTGTAGCTTTCGCAAAGAACGGCGAAAGACTGGTAGGTCAGGTCGCTAAGCGTCAGGCTGTTTCAAACCCTGACAATACGATCGCATCTATCAAAAGAGAAATGGGTTCATCCTATAAGGTAAAGGTAAACGGCAAGGAATATACTCCTCAGGAGATCTCTGCAATGATCCTTACAAAGCTCAAGAAGGACGCAGAGGCTTACCTCGGAGAAACAGTTACTCAGGCTGTAATCACAGTTCCGGCTTACTTCACAGACGCACAGCGTCAAGCTACAAAGGACGCAGGCAAGATCGCAGGTCTTGATGTAAAGAGAATCATTAACGAGCCGACAGCTGCTGCTCTTTCATACGGCGTAGATAAGGAAAACGACCAGAAGGTCATGGTATATGACCTCGGCGGCGGTACCTTCGATGTATCTATCATTGAGATGGGCGACGGCGTTCAGGAGGTTCTTGCAACAGCAGGTAACAACCACCTCGGCGGCGACGATTTTGACCAGAAGATCATTGACTGGCTTGTACAGAGCTTCAAGAACGATAACGGTATTGACCTGTCAGGCGATAAGACAGCTATGCAGCGTCTCAAGGATGAGGCAGAGAAGGCAAAGATCGAGCTTTCAGGTATCACCTCAGCAGAGATCAATATCCCATTCATCACAGCAGATGCAACAGGTCCCAAGCACCTTGACTATACTCTCACAAGAGCTAAGTTCAACGAGCTTACAGCTGACCTGGTAGAAAAGACAATGGGTCCGGTTCGTCAGGCACTTTCAGATTCAGGCCTTGCTATCGGCGAGATCGATAAGGTACTTATGGTCGGCGGTTCTTCAAGAATCCCTGCTGTACAGGATGCTGTAAAGGGTCTCATCGGCAAGGATCCGTTCAAGGGCATCAACCCGGATGAATGTGTTGCTATCGGCGCTGCTATTCAGGCAGGCGTACTCGCAGGCGACGTTCAGGGTCTCCTTCTCCTTGATGTTACTCCGCTTTCACTCGGCGTTGAAACACAGGGCGGCGTTATGACAAAGATTATCGACAGAAATACAACTATCCCGACAAAGAAGAGCCAGATCTTCTCAACAGCTGCTGATAACCAGACACAGGTTGAGGTAAATGTTCTTCAGGGTGAGCGTGAATTCGCAAGAGATAACAAGCAGCTCGGTATCTTCGCACTTGACGGTATCGCACCGGCAATGAGAGGTGTTCCGCAGATCGAGGTTACATTCGATATCGATGCAAACGGTATCGTAAACGTATCAGCAAAGGATCTCGGCACAGGCAGAGAGCAGCATATCACAATCACATCCAGCACAAACATGAATAAGGACGATATAGAAAAGGCTATCAAGGATGCTGAGCAGTATGCAGCAGAGGACAAGAAGCGCAGAGAAGAGGTTGACAAGAGAAACGATGCTGAAAACCTCGTATATGCAGTAGAAAAGCTTCTCACAGAAAACGGCGAGCATATCGCAGACAGTGACAAGGATAACCTCAATACAAAGGTATCAGCTGTAAAGACAGCTCTTGCAGGAACAGATATGGATGCTATACAGTCAGCTAAGGATGATCTCCAGAAGGCAATGTATGCAGTAAGCGAAAAGCTCTATCAGGATGCAGCAGCTCAGGGCGCAGCTTCACAGCAGGCTCCGCAGACAGATGATAACGGCGTATATAACGCCGATTTCAAGGATGTTGACGATAACTGATAAGAAATAAGCAAAGCAGCCGGGGGAAAACCGCATATTGGTTTTCCCTTTTGGCGGCTTGACAGATAAGTTTGATTCAGATTTAACCGGGGTGGTATAACTTTGGCAGAAAAAAGAGATTATTATGAGGTGCTCGGAGTACAAAAGGGAGCGTCTGAGGACGAAATAAAAAAGGCATTTCGTAAGCAGGCAAAAAAATATCATCCCGACCTTAATCCGGGTAATAAGGAAGCAGAAGCTAAATTCAAGGAAGTTAACGAAGCATATGAGGTGCTTTCCGATAAGGATAAAAGATCAAGATATGACAGATTCGGCTTTGCAGGAGTAGACCCGAATTACGGCGCAGGCTCCACAGCCTACGGCGGAGGTAATCCCTTCGGTCAGGATATAGATATCAGCGATATCTTCAACAGCTTTTTCGGCGGCTTCGGAGGAAGAAATCCGAGAAACCAGAATGCTCCGAGAAAAGGCTCGGATGTGGAGGCAACTGTTACAATTACCTTTGAGGAAGCGGCAAAGGGATGTAAGAAAGAGGTTACATACCAGAATGTCGAGACCTGTAAGGATTGTAAAGGAACTGGCGCATCAGAGGGAACAAAGCTCAAGACCTGTCCGGACTGTAACGGCAGAGGTCAGGTAACTACACAGAAGCGTACCCCCTTCGGCGTTGTGCAGACCTCACAGAGCTGTGAAAAGTGCCGAGGCAAGGGTAAGGTAATAGAAAAGCCCTGTCCGAAATGCTCCGGTGTCGGAAGGATAAGATCACAGAGGACGGTTACGGTAACAGTTCCGCCGGGAATCAGTCAGGATCAGATACTCAAGGTCGGCGGTCACGGAAACAGCGGATATAACGGCGGTCCGTCGGGCGATCTTCATGTATATGTAAATGTCAAAAAGCATGAGATCTTTGAACGCAAGGGCGATGATGTATGGTGCGAGATCCCGATCACCTTTACTCAGGCTGCACTCGGCCATGAGGTAATTGTTCCGACGCTTGACGGCAAGTCCAGCTATCAGGTGCATCCGGGCACACAGCCGGGAGATATTTTCAAGCTCAAGGGAAAGGGCATACAGCACCTGAATTCCAAGGGCAGAGGCGACCAGTATGTCAGAGTGAATGTTGAAGTTCCGAGAAACCTCAGCGAAGAGCAGAAAAAGATACTCAAGGAATTTGACAAGAGCTGCTCGACCAAGAATTATCAGAGACGTTCAAGCTTCTTTGACAAGGTAAAGAATCTTTTTAAGGATTGATCTATCAGGCACCGTCAGAACGGGGAATATGTTCAGGCGGCGCCTGTTCGGTTATTGACCTGAGATACCGCAAATTCCTTGCGGAAGGCAGGAGGTTATGATAATGAGAAAAAAATCACTGAAGCTTGCTGCGATAATGTTTGCGGCATTTCTGATGCTCTCAGGCTGCTCGATGCAGAACAGCGGAGAAACAGACAGCTCCGGAGCTTCAAAGACAGAGTCGTCTGCTCCGGCAGAAAGCTCTGCACAGCCTCAGCAGGAGTCTGAGGACGGCGGCATAGAATATCAGATGCTTGTCACTTCAACGAATGCTGCAAAGGAAGAGCTTCTGAAGGGCGCATGGATGTATCTTGACGGTACAGTTCTTGGGGAGGATCCTGAAAAGGTTCTGCCTGATGCAGATAAGGATGCGTGGTATTACGGCTCAAGCCTGTGGTTTGAAGCTGACGGCAGCGGAAAGCTTACGATAGGCGGATATGACAGCACAATGAGCTACAAGATAAATGACGACTGCACTATCTCAATGACTCACGGAAATCCGGAAACAACAGAGCATCTTGCACTGGGTCAGCATGAAAAATACGGAACGATACTGTATTCAAAAACTGATAAGAATATTATATTTTATCAGGCTATATTCTGATGCTGAATCCGTGAAACCCGATTTTGATTGATTGAGTAATTCCGGTGATGAGGCGTGATTTTATACATTGCCGGACATTTTGTCCCTTACCATAAGGTGCAGCTTTGTCTGCCCATCCCCCCTGCCCCCTTCCCGGAGGGAAGGGGGAGAGTTAAGGGGACGGCGGCAGGTGGGCTGCGCCCACCTGCCGCCTGGATAAAATAAAATCACGGATTCATGGATCAGCTAAAATAAATAATGAAATAAGGAGGCTATAATTATGGGAATGACAATGTCACAGAAGATACTCGCTGCCCATGCAGGACTTGACTCGGTAAAGGCAGGTCAGCTTATCGAAGCAAAGCTTGATATGGTACTCGGCAACGATATTACTTCTCCCGTAGCTATAAATGTATTCAACGAAGGAAATGCAGCTTCGGTCTTTGATAATTCAAAGATCGCAATGGTCATGGACCACTTCACACCGAATAAGGATATCAAGGCTGCTGAACAGTGCGCTCAGGTAAGACGCTTTGCTGATAAATACGATATCAGAAATTTCTTTGATGTCGGTCAGATGGGTATAGAGCACGCACTTCTTCCTGAAAAGGGACTTGTAGGACCGGGCAGCCTTTGTATCGGCGCAGACAGCCATACCTGTACATACGGTGCGCTGGGCGCATTTTCAACAGGCGTCGGCTCTACCGATATGGCAGCTGGAATGATAAGCGGCAAGGCATGGTTCAAGGTGCCGTCAGCTATCAAATTCATTCTGACAGGAAAGCCTGCACCGTTTGTCAGCGGCAAGGATGTTATCCTTCATATCATAGGCATGATAGGCGTTGACGGCGCACTTTACAGATCAATGGAATTCTTCGGTGACGGTTTGCAGTATCTCAATATTGACGACAGACTCTGTATTGCCAATATGGCTATCGAAGCCGGCGCAAAGAACGGTATCTTCCCGGTTGACGATATCACAAGGGAATATATCAGAGACAGATTCCAGGGCGAACCAAAGGAATACTTTGCTGATGATGACGCAGAATATGACGAGGAATATGTTATCGACCTGTCACAGCTTCGTCCGACAGTCGCTTTTCCGCATCTGCCTGAAAACGCAAGAACTGTTGACGAGATCGGTGAGACAGAGGTCAGGATCGATCAGGCTGTTATCGGCTCATGTACAAACGGAAGAATTTCCGACCTCAGGGCTGCTGCTGAGATCCTCAAGGGCAAAAAGGTTGCAAAGGGCGTTCGCTGCATAATCATCCCCGGAACACAGAATGTATATCTTCAGGCAATGCATGAGGGTCTTTTCGATATCTTTATCGAAGCCGGTGCTGTTGTTTCAACTCCGACCTGCGGTCCGTGTCTCGGCGGACATATGGGTATTCTCGCAAAGGGCGAGAGAGCTATCTCAACAACAAACAGAAACTTTGTCGGAAGAATGGGTCATGTTGAATCAGAGGTATACCTCGCTTCTCCTGCTGTTGCAGCTGCAAGTGCGGTAACAGGCTATATCACCGACCCGGCAAAGGTCTGACCGGACACTATAAGGAAACATCGGTTTTGAAATATACAGGGAAGCTTTTCCCACTGAAAGGATGAAACAGAAATGAAAGCTCACGGTACAGTACACAAGTACGGAGACAATGTAGATACAGACGTTATCATCCCTGCAAGATATCTGAATACAAGCTCACACAAGGAGCTTGCCTCACATTGCATGGAGGATATTGATATAGACTTTACCAAAAAGGTAAAGGAGGGCGATATAATGGTAGCTGAGAAGAATTTCGGCTGCGGCTCTTCAAGAGAGCACGCTCCGATCGCTATCAAGGCTTCCGGCATCAGCTGTGTTATCGCATCGACATTTGCAAGGATCTTCTACCGCAATTCCATCAATATCGGACTTCCGATACTTGAATGTGATGCTGCCGCAAAGGAGATCGGGGCAGGCGATGACGTTGAGGTGGATTTTGACACAGGCGTTATCACCGACAATACTACCGGCAAGACCTATCAGGCAGAGCCTTTTCCGCCCTTTATTCAGGGCATTATCAAGGACGGCGGTCTGATAAATCACGTTACAAAGCAATAAAAGCGATCAGCCCCCGCAAACAAACGGGGGCTGAATTAATGCGATAGTAAATAAAAAGGTGGTGAGAGCTTGCATAGGGTCAGCAAAAATACAGTAGGATGGCTGATGAAAACGGCAGGAAAGAAAAAATACAGCATTCTCCTACTTGTTGTCATACAGACAATACACGGCGCAAGCGGAGTGTTATATGCCCTGTTTCTTCGCAGTATAGTTGACTGCGCGGTTGCAAAGGATCAATACGGCTTCTGGATGAATGTCCTGTATGTTTCTACTGTCGTTGCAGCGCAGCTTGCACTGAGGGCAGTGCTGAGATGGCTGAACGAATTGTCAAGGGCGGATATCGAAAATGTATTCAAGCTTCGGCTGATGGATAACCTGCTGAAAAAGGATTATCTTGCCGTCAGTGCTGTGCATTCCGGAGAATGGCTGAACAGGCTCACAAATGATACAGTTGTCGTTGCAAATGGCTTTGTTGAGATTGTCCCGGGACTGTCGGGAATGATCGTCAAAATGCTGAGCGCAATGATAATGATAATCGTGATAGACAGCCTGTTCGCACTGATACTGATCCCGGGCGCTGTGGTGATGGTAATTCTTACATATGTTTTCAGAAAAACCCTGAAAAGCCTGCACAAGAATGTTCAGGAAAAGGACGGCAAGCTCAGGATCTTCCTTCAGGAAAGCATAGGAAGTATGGTAATGATACGTTCCTTTGCAGGAGAGGAAGCAGCACAGGAGGAAACACAGCAACTGCTTGACGGTCATAAGGCTGCAAGAATGAGAAAGAACCGTTTTTCAAATATATGTAATATCGGCTTTGGCGTTGCGATGAACGGTATGTATCTTCTGGGAATAGGCTATTGTGCCTTTGGCATAATGACCGGAAGGGTGAGCTACGGTACACTTACAGCAATATCACAGCTGATCTCTCAGATACAATCACCGTTTGCAAATATCACCGGATATCTCCCGAAATTCTATGCAATGCTTGCAAGTGCAGAACGTCTTATGGAAATAGAGGGCTTTGATGATGAAAACAGCGACAGGCTCATTCCCGGCGATGAGGTGAACAGCTTCTATAAGGAAAAGCTGAAAAGCATCGGACTGAGCAAGGTAAATTTCACCTATTATCCGCCGTCAGAAACAGTAACAGGTATAAACAAAAAGGATATGCCTGTTGTAATAAGCAATGCAGACATAGAGATCAGAAAGGGCGAATATACAGCCTTCACAGGTCACAGCGGCTGCGGAAAATCCACTGTCATCAAGCTTCTGATGGGTCTGTACAGACCCGACAGCGGACAGCCGTATATATGCAGCACTGATGAAAGCACCCGTCAGCTCACAACTGAGTGGCGCAGACTTTTTGCATATGTTCCTCAGGGAAATATGCTTATGAACGGCAGCATCAGGGACATTGTTGCCTTTGCGCACAAGGAGGCAAAGCAGGATGACGAAAGAATGATGCGTGCGCTTGAGATCGCCTGTGCAAAGGATTTTGTGACCGGGCTTGAAAACGGAGCGGACACTATCCTCGGCGAAAGAGGAAAGGGGCTTTCGGAGGGACAGATGCAAAGGCTTGCGATCGCAAGGGCAGTCTTTGCTGAAAGTCCGGTTATGATACTTGACGAAGCGACAAGCTCGCTTGATTCCGCAACAGAAAAGCAGGTGCTTGAAAACCTCAGAAAGCTGACGGATAAAACCGTGATAATTGTAACTCACAGACCGGCAGCACTTGAAATATGCGACAGGATACTGTCCTTCACCGAAAACGGTATAGAAGAAACAAAAAGCAAATAAAAAAACACCGCCGGACGCTGCGTTATCCGGCGGTGTTTTTCTCATTCCTCAAACAGCTCAAGGAGCTTACTTATTGCGGAGGACACATTTTCATGTCCGAATTGCCTGTTGTATTCGTGGTAAACATAGAAACCGCCCATGATCTGGAAGGTAATGCGGACGTTTGCCTGAATATCGTTTTTCAGCTCGGGATGCTCACGGAAAAGGGTATTCTTGATCTCACTGTTGATACATTCAGGAAGCCTTGAAAACTGGGAATCACCGAAAAGAATACTGACGATGCTGCCGTTGGCATAAAAGCCTGAGAGTATTTCATTGTTAGCCCTGACAGGATCCTCAAGGAGCTTTCCCGGTGAGCTGAGATAGCCTAGTATATCCTTGATGACGTTAAGCTGAAGGGTCTCGGAAAGATCATAGATATCCCTGTAATGAAGATAGAAGGTCGCCTTGCTGATCTCAGCAAGCTCGCACAGCTCCTTTACGCTTATACGTTCAAGGGGCTTTTTTGTGCGCAGCTGCAAAAATGCGTTATAGATGCTTCTTTTGGTTTTCTTTTCTCTCAGATCCATAATAATCACCTTGCCGATTTTTTAATACAGTCAATTAATTGACAACAGACCAAAACAGTAAATTGATTTTCCGAATATATATGTTATATTATAATCAACGACACAAAATCTCCGATCATGTCATCCTGAGCGTAAGTGAAGGATCTTTTTCAAAAACCTGCGCCGTTTACAATAATTATAGTAATTATTTCAACAACAGTCAACCAGCGCCGGCGTGCCGCCGGTGTCATTAACTTAGCAAATTTTTAAAGTTTCGACCGCCTTTTCAAAGGCGGCAGGGTCCAGGGGCAGCGCCTCTGGTCGCCGACCGCAGTCGGCGAAATCTCCTGAGTCCAATCCCTCCGCCAGGGGTGAATTCAAAAACATTCCGGTGGACTGTTTTTGAAAAGGGGACGCCCTGGGAAAGAGGGCGTCCCCTTGCAGCGGCGCTCAGAAAACCACACTCACTGCCGCAAGGCAGTGACCGAAAACCTTAGGTTAATGACATTGGCGTGACGCCGGTGTCGCGACGCACTATCGCACCGCATACGCTGCGCTCCGGGTTCAGAACTTCTGTTTTTATCTCTGCGGCTCTGATTTCTTCTGACAAATACTTTTATGTCGGTTGATTATAGCGCCCTTAAAACTCCTGAAATTATTATATACGAACCGGTATCACATTGTCAGGAGTATCAATATCTGCTTATAACTTAATAAGTATGCGGATATCAAAAGTCTTTGATGTCCGCATACCCCAAAACATATAACAGGAAACCTCAGAACATTATGAATTGTTAAACAGCTAAGGATATGTGCCTGTATGACGGCACACCTGCATTCCGAAATAAGGAAACGGAAAATTGACTGCCACTAATGTTTTCCATATAAATAAAAGCTATTCTGCATTTTGCACTCAGCTGAATACAAACAAAATAGCCGATTGTAAAATGGCGAAAGGTCGTCTGCCCGCCTGCGGCGGGCGGACACCTCGCCAGACTCAGAAAAGCTTTGAAAAGAGGAGAAAAATGTAAAATTGTAAATACAAGAATCTGCATAAACAGATGATTTTTCTTTTATAATCAGCTAATACAAACTAAATCAAAGGAGGCAATTTTATGGATTTTCACGGCTTTTACACAGGACAGATCTTTGATGCTTACGAATGGATGGGCGCACATTATACCGAAAAGGAAACGACCTTCCGTACCTTTGCACCCCAGGCAAGAAGCGTTGAGCTTTTGCTTGCAGGAAAAACTATACCTATGAAAAAGGCATATAACGGACAGTTCTATGAAGCAGTCGTTGAAGATGTGCCGCTTGGGACGGAATATGAATACCGCATTTTCTCCGGCTCGGGAGCGGTAGATCACTGTGACCCCTACGGCTTTTTCATGCAGAAGCGTCCAGATCATAAATCAATTGTACAGTCACTTGAGGACTATAAATTTGATGACAGCGTCTGGATGAAAAAACGCTCAGCAATGAAAAACAAGCCTCTCAATATTTACGAGCTGCACGCAGGCTCCTTCAGAAAGCCAGGCGGTGAGCCAGATGCATGGTATACCTATGAGCAGCTGGGAGATCTGCTTATTCCTTACATGAAGGAGAACGGATATAATTACGTTGAATTCCTGCCCCTTTGCGAGCATCCGAGCGATGAAAGCTGGGGCTATCAGACAACAGGCTATTTTGCTCCGACCAGCAGATACGGAACTCCCCGACAGCTGAAAAAGCTTATAGATATGCTGCATAAGAATGATATCGGTGCGATACTTGATTTTGTTCCGGTGCATTTTGCAATGGACGCCTACGGTCTTTCAAAATATGACGGTTCCGCACTTTACGAATATCCCAACAATGATGTGGGTATGAGCGAATGGGGCAGCTGTAACTTCATGCATTCAAGAGGCGAGGTACGCAGCTTCCTGCAATCCTCAGCGAATTACTGGCTCAGGGAATTCCATTTTGACGGGCTGCGCATGGATGCGATAAGCAGGATAATCTTCTGGCAGGGCGATGAAAGAAGAGGAGTCAACGGAAATGCCCTTGATTTTGTAAAAACAATGAACAGCCGTCTCAAGGAGCTGAATCCGGGCTGTATGCTGATAGCAGAGGACAGCACAAGCTTCCCGAATATCACCCACGATATAAAGGAGGGCGGACTGGGCTTTGACTATAAATGGGATCTGGGCTGGATGCATGATACGCTTGAGCTGTTTGAGTTGCCGCCGGAAAAGCGTTCCGAAAGCTATCACAAGCTGACATTTTCAATGATGTATTTCGGCGATGAAAACTATCTGCTTCCGCTCTCGCATGATGAGGTCGTACATTTAAAGGGTACGATCGTCAATAAGATATTCGGAACTCCTGAGGAAAAGCTTGCACAGGCAAAGGCGCTTTATATGTATATGGCAGTGCATCCGGGCAAAAAGCTGAGCTTCATGGGAAACGAGCTTGGACATCTGCGTGAATGGAGCGAAAAGAGAGAGCTTGATTTCTATCTTCTTGACGATCCGCTGCACAGACAGTTCAATGATTATATGAAAGCTCTGAATAATCTTTATCTTGACAGCGCACCGCTCTATGAGCAGGATTATGAAGGCAGCGGCTTCAGATGGGCAGACTGCGATCAGCAGGAAAAAATGATCTATGCGATAGAGAGGATCTCCAAGGGCAAAAGAATGCTTGCATTGTTCAATCTCGGATCTGAACCGCAGTCAGGATACAGGCTTGAGCTTGAGGGAGTGAAGTCTGCAAAGCTTCTTCTCAACAGCAACAGCGTATGTTATGGTGGTAATGCACAGAGCGAAGATTTCTACAGTATGGAAAACAATGTGTTTACAGCAGAGCTTGCTCCGTATTCCTCAGTGCTTTTCGAGCTTGAACAGCAATGTTCAGGTAATACGTAAAATATTATTTCCGGATCTGTGAGGTTTATGGGATTATCCGAGAAAGCAGCCGGAAGATATAATCTTTCAGATCAGTTGACAAAAGCATTAAAAAACAATATAATATAAACAGAAACAAGGCGACCAGCCAACTACGGCAGTCCCTTTATAGAATCAGTAAAAAGTAACCGTTCTGTTTAGGGTCAGGCGGTTACTTCTTTTTATGTTCATCCGAGCACTTGACAATGTCAAGCACTAAACGGACAATTGATACTAAAAGAGCCACAGTGGCAATAAATTCACC
>CACWVH010000036.1 GCA_902764235.1 uncultured Ruminococcus sp. | reverse complement strand
TGTCAGAGCCTTCTTGCTTATTGTAACGCTTTTTGGTGCTGCCTTCACCGTTACCTTACAGGTGCTTTCCTTGCCGTTGTAGGTTCTGACTGTTACATATGCAGTGCCTGGCTTTACACCTACAAAATCGCCCTGCCAGTCAGTGCGTGTCATTTTGACGATACTGCTGTTGCTTGTCCGGTAGGTGCGTTTTGCAGCAGCAGAGCCGTCCGGTACAGCCGAACCGACTGTAAACTTCTCGCCCACGCCGATCGTAACAACACCCTTTGAGATCGTCACTTTGTTCGGTGCGTTCTTCACAGTTATTTTGCAGGATTTTTCCTTGCCGTTTGAGGTTTTGGCTGTTATCCATGCCGTACCGTTTCCGACAGCCTTTACATTTCCGTTTTTGTCAACGGTCAGTACCTTTGAATCGGATGTGCGCCAGGTCACGCTCTTGTTTGTTGCATTTGAAGGAGCAACTGTCGCTGTCAGCTTTGTTGTTTCGCCCTTTCCAAGAGACATTGTTGTTTTGTTGAGGGAGACGGAGGTAGGTCCTACATCAGCAACTGCCACAAACTTAAAACCATTATCCTTTGCATATTTTTCGGCAGCTGTGCCTTTTGTGCCGTGAATAGTAAAGTCTGAGATCTTATTAGTAGATCCGTTTCTGTCGTTGTAGTAGTACCCAAATGCATTTCCTCCGATGCTTGTTACACTGTCCGGTATTTTGACTGCTTTAAGATTTGTGCAATCACAAAATGCATATTGCTCAATGAATGTTACACTATCTGGAATTGTTACGCTCGTAAGATTACGACAACTCTCAAATGCTCCTGATTTATCACCAAGAATCACTTTCACTCCATCTGGTATAGTTATTCTTTTGAGACTTTTACATCCAGTAAATACACATCGACCGAAGTTTGTCAATTTTTTTGGCATATTAACTGTTTGTAAATTTGTGCATCCATAGAATGTAAAATCACCAATATTTGTAACAGAATCCGGTATTGTTATGCTCTTCAGGCTGCTGCAACCACTGAATGCAGAACCACCTATCGAAGTCACACTATTCGGTATTGTTATGCTGGTCAGGCTGCTGCATTCATAAAATGCAAAATCACCTATACCGACCGTTCCGTTTTTGATTTTTATCGAGGTATTATCCGGCATTGTGCCCTTATAATTATAAGCTACCTTTCCTGCATAAACAACTCCGTCAGGCTGATTCTTATACCATGCTGTATCATAAAATGCACTCATACCTATCGAAGTAACACTATCAGGTATTGTTATGCTCTTCAGGCTGATGCAAAATATAAATGCACTCGTACCTATCGAAGTCACACTATTCGGTATTGTTATGCTGGTCAGGCTGTGGCAATATTCAAATGCAAAATCACCTATCGAAGTCACACTATTCGGTATTGTTATGCTCGTCAGGCTGCTGCAACCACTGAATGCAACATCACCTATCGAAGTCACACTATTCGGTATGGTTATGCTCTTCAGGCTGCTACAATAATCAAATGCAAAATCACCTATCGAAGTCACACCTTTTTTAATGATGATATTTTTTATATCACTGTTATCGTAAAAAGGGGATGGATCCCAAGCATCATAATCTTCCATATCTCCGCTGCCGCTTATCGTCAGCGTGCCTTCACTGTCAAGGGTATAGGTGACATTTTCACCACATTTGCCGCAAATTGCGGCAGCAGCTGCCGCTTTTGCTGTCAGGTTACCGGCTCCATCCCCCATAAAGCCGCCGACCTCCGCAAGACCACCGCCCAAAAGCAGGCAGGCACAAAGCGATACAGCAAGGCACTTTTTTATTGTTCCTCCGATTTTCATTTGAAAGACCTCCTTGATATAATAAATTATAAACGATAGTCAAATCATAAGATTCTATATCAGAAAACTGAGTTTCGTGATTTAATTATATGTCTTAAATTTTAAGATGTCAATAGTTTTCTTAGAATTCAATAATTTTTATAACTATTGAATAATTTGTATAAAATACATATAGATGAGAGGTGTACTATGAAAAGAAAAATCGATGAAAATCATCCCCTGTCTTACTTTTTAAGATCTGCCCGTGAGGATATGGATCTCACACAGCTTGATGTTATGCGGCTTACCGGCATCAATAACAAAACACTGTCCGGATATGAAAACGGTGTTGCAGAACCTGATTTCAAATCCCTTGCTATGCTCTCCAAGCTCTATAATATTTCTTTTGATGAATTACTGAATATTTCGTCAGACAGAACCGCAGTAAACCTGAGCTTATCCAAAAACGAAGAAAAGCTTCTCTCACTGTCCCGCAGACTCGATTCGGACAGGCAAAAGGAATTACTTGTGCAGCTCAAGGCTCTGACTGAATATCTCAGCAAAAAATAAACCACAGACATTGATCAAGCCGATCATTGCCTGTGGTTTTTTATGTAATTTATAGTTTTACTCGTTGATGACCTCTTTATAAAGGTTGATATACTCGGTTGCGGATTTTGTCCAGCTGTTGTCGCACTTCATTGCACGCTCAACAAGAATCTTCCAGCCGTCCCGCTGCCAGTAGCCTGCAATCGCACGTCTGATACATCCAAGCATATCCATTGCATCATAATTTGCAAAGGTGAAGCCGTTGCCCTCGCCTGTGCCGCTGTCCTGGATCGAATCTCTCAGTCCGCCGACCTCTCTTACAACAGGTATAGTGCCGTATCTCAGCGCTATCATCTGGGAAAGTCCGCACGGCTCTGCCTTCGACGGCATCAGGAATATATCAGCTCCGGCATAAATCTTTCTCGAAAGCTCCGGAATGAAACCGTGACAAGCACAAAGCCTGCCCGGATATCTCTCATGCATTGAACGGAAGAAGCTTTCATATTCCCAGTCGCCTGAGCCGAGGATCACAAACTGAACATATTCCTCTCTCATCAGCTGATCGAGAGCGCTCTTGACAAGATCGAGTCCCTTGTGAGATACAAGTCTTGTTACCATTGCGATTATCGGCACCTCGGCATTCTGCTCAAGCCCGAGTCTCTCCTGAAGTCTCTGCTTGTTTACAGCCTTGCCGGAAAGATCATCAGCACTGTAATGCTCATAAAGCTGAATATCCGTCGCCGGATTGTACGATGTATTGTCAATTCCGTTGAGTATACCTCTCAGCTTCCACGACCTTGCATTCAGTATCGGGTCAAGTCCGTGCGCAAACCATGGGTCCCTGATCTCCCATGCATAGCTGGGGCTTACCGTTGTTACACGGTTCGCCGTTTCGATCGCACCCTTCATATAATTGATGCAGCCGTCAAAGTCAAGTATCGACCTTCCGTGAGGGGGTATACCGACAACTTCCTCATACAGTTCAGTGCCGTACTGACCCTGATACTGGATATTATGTATTGTAAATATTGTTTTTATGCCGTTGTACCATTCGTTCTGCTGATAGAACAGATTGTAATATACCGGCACAAGTGCTGTCTGCCAGTCATTGCAGTGGATGATATCCGGTTTAAAATCAATATAGGGGAGCATTTCAAGTGCCGCTCTTGAGAAAAACGCAAAGCGCTCTGCGTCGTCATAATGTCCGTAAAGACCCTGACGCTTGAAATAATACTCGTTATCAAGGAAGTAATATATCACTCCGTTATATCTTGTTTCAAATATGCCGCAATACTGCCTTCTCCATGATACAGGCACAGAAAAGCTTGTCACAAATCTCAGATTATCCTTCAGCGCCTGGGGTATATCATCATACATCGGCATAACGATACGGCAGCCTATCAGTCTCTGACGCAGTGCGTGAGGAAGCGAGCCGGCAACATCCGCAAGTCCGCCCGAAGCGGCAAACGGCTGAGCCTCGCTTGCAACATACAGTACTTTCATAAAATTACGCACCTCCACTTAGTAGGTTTTGTCCGGATATCCTTCTCCTATAATTACAATTAATCTGCTGCGGCTTTTACACCGCAGCAGAATTTTTGCCAATCTTCATCCTCCGGACAGGAGAACATCTGTTTACGGATTATTATACAACACTGCCCTTGCTGATATATACAGGATATGAAAGGAAGCCCATCAGAGTTCTTTCATCCTTTACGGTAACATCCTTATCAACTATTACATAGCTGAGGTTGCTGTCTGCACCGATCTTTGTATCCTGCATAATAACACAGTTGGAAACCTTTGTACCCTTGCCGATATGTACGCCCTTGAAGAGAATACAGTTCTCGACCTCGCCTTCGATATTACAGCCGTTGGCGATAAGCGAATTCTTGACCTTTGAGCCAAGACCGTATTTTGTGGGCATATCGTCTCTTACCTTTGTATAGATCGGGTTGTCGCTGTTGAACAGGTCTGCTCTTACCTCCTCCTTCATAAGAGCCATATTTGCATTGAAATAATCGCTCATTGAAGTAATTACCGGTGAGAAGCCCTTCAGCTCATAGCCGTATACGTTAAGGTTCTTATATTCGCCCTGAATTATATCACGCTTGAAGCTGAGTGTATTTTTGCTTATGCACTTATCGATAAGCTCCATAAGAAGCTCTCTCTTGATAAAGAGCATATTCATATAATAGCTGCATGAGCCGGTAACATTGTTATTGATAAGAACATCAATAACCTTGCCCTTTGAATCAAAGGAAAGAACTGTCGGGTCATGAAGCTTTTCGGGAAGCTGATCTCTTTTGTAAACAAGAGTGATATCAGCGCCGTTTTCAAGATGCTTTCTGCATACATCCTGATAGTCTATATTGCAGATAGTGTCACAGTCTGAGATAACAACATATTCCTGAGTTGAATTTTCAAGGAAGGGACGTATGCTGTTGAGGGTTGACACTCTGTTTGAATAATCGCTTGCCGTTGTAAAAGGCGGAAGAATGAAAAGACCGCCCTGTTTTCTGGAAAGATCCCATGCCTTACCGTTGCCGATATGATCCATGATCGACTGGTAATTGCTCTTTGTGATAACTCCTACCTTATTGATACCGGAGTTTACCATATTTGAAAGCGGGAAATCAATCAGACGATATTTTCCGCCGAAGGGAACCGCCCCCATGATCCTGACCTCTGTAAGCTCGCTTACAAGGTTTTCATGCAGATTGGCGAAGATGATACCCATAATATTATTGCCACGCATTATTCTTCAACCTCCTCTACATCTTTTGAAACCATAGCCTTCGGTGCGATCTTAGCTCCTGCACCTATCTTCAGGTTATCACCGATAACAGCGATACCCCACTGATCCTTGTCAACAATTGTTTCGGGACGAGCGCCGACAACTGCATTCTTTCCGATAACTGTATTTTCGGAGACGATAGCATACTGTACAACCGCACCCTCCTCAATTACAGAGCCGGGCATGATGATAGAATCCTGAACAACTGCGCCGGGCTTTACTACAACATTAGAGAACAGAACTGAGAAATCAACAGAACCGCTGATCGAGCAGCCGTCTGCGATAAGTGAATTCTGAACCTCAGCTGTATCAGCTATGTACTGCGGCGGAACCACCGGATTTCTTGAATAGATCTTCCATGATTCATCTGTAAGATCCAGCGGAACATTCGGGTCAAGAAGATCCATATTTGACTCCCAGAGGCTGTCGATAGTTCCGACATCCTTCCAGTAGCCCTGGAACTGATATGCAAACATTCTCAGACCGTCATCAAGCATCTTCGGGAGAATATCCTTACCGAAGTCATGTGATGAGCCTTCTGTTTCCTCATCCTCGATGAGGTATTTTCTGAGCTTGTCATAGCTGAATACATAGATACCCATTGAAGCGTTAGTGCTCTTGGGCTTTTCGGGCTTTTCCTCGAACTCATAGATAGAGCCGTCGGGATTGGTATTCATGATACCGAATCTTGAAGCCTCTGCAAGCGGTACATCGATTACTGCGATGGTACAGTCTGCATTATTAGCCTTGTGCTCAGCGATCATCTTGGAATAATCCATTTTATAGATATGGTCACCGGAAAGGATAACAACATAATCAGGATTATATCTGTCGATATAATTGATATTCTGATAGATAGCGTTTGCTGTGCCTGAATACCAGTCAGCGCCCTTTACCTGCTGATACGGTGAAAGAACACTTACACCGCTGTTATTGCCGTCAAGATCCCATGGCTGACCGCTGCCGATATACTCGTTCAGAACGAGCGGCTGATACTGTGTGAGAACACCTACTGCGTCGATACCTGAATTGACACAGTTTGAAAGCGGGAAATCGATAATGCGGTACTTTCCGCCGAACGGAACGGCCGGCTTTGCTAACTTCTGAGTAAGAACACCCAATCTGCTTCCCTGACCGCCGGCAAGCAGCATCGCAACTACTTCTTGTTTTGGATACATTTCGTACTCCTCCTTAATATCTTATTTATAGCTGATCGTAAAGCCCAGGCATTTCCCATCAGACACAAACCATATTCCTGAGCCTTACTGTTTGACTTTTCAGACCATGACCATGCTTTTACTTTGTTTCTGTTTCAGCTTCATCCTTTGGCTTTGCTGCAGCCTTCTTTGTTTTAGCGGCTGTCTTTTTTGCCTTCGGCTTTTCCTCAGTCTTATCATCCGCACTTGCCTTGGCTTTTGTTTTTCTTGTGGTTTTCTTTGCTGCGTCTGTAAGAGCCTTCGGATTTCTCTTCGGTTTTTTACGCACGCACTTGAGATAAAGCACAGACATAGGCGGAAGCGTCAGTGTTATCGACTGTTCAAGGCCATGCATCGGAACCTCCTCGGAAACGATAGCAGTACCGTTTGTGATACCCGATCCGCCGAATTCCTGTGCATCAGTATTGAACACCTCTGAATATGTACCGTCAAACGGAACGCCGATACAATAGTTTTCTCTCAGCATCGGCTGGAAATTACAAACAACGATTATCTCATTGCCCTTTTTATCTATTCTGCGGAAGCTTATCACACTTTGGGTATAGTCATCATTGGATATCCACTGGAAGCCCTCCCATGAATAATCAACCTCCCAGAAAGGTGAATTCTCAATATAGAAGTTATTGACCTTCTTGAAGAAATTCTTCAGCTCGTTATGTGCCGGATATTCAAGCAGCAGCCAGTCAAGCTCTGTTGCATAATCCCACTCCTTGAACTGACCGAATTCCGTTCCCATGAAGGTAAGCTTCTTTCCGGGGTGAGCCATCATATATGCAACAAATGTTCTGTCGCCTGCGAACTTCTGCTCATAGGAGCCGGGCATTTTATTGATAAGAGAAGCCTTTCCGTAAACAACCTCATCATGTGAGATCGGAAGGATAAAGTTCTCCGAGAAAGCATAGAAGAACGAGAAGGTAAGGTTATCGTGATTAAAGGGACGATAGAGCGGATCAAGTGAGATATAATGAAGCATATCATTCATCCAGCCCATATTCCATTTATAGTTAAAGCCGAGACCGCCCGAATATGTCGGTCTTGAAACCATCGGCCATGAGGTTGATTCCTCAGCGATCATAAGAACGTCCGGATAATATTTGAACGTTGCCTCATTGAGCTTCTGCAGGAATGCAACAGCCTCGAGGTTTTCCTTACCGCCGAATTTATTTGCTACCCATTCGCCGTCACGTCTGCTGTAATCAAGATAGAGCATTGAAGCGACCGCGTCAACACGGAGGCCGTCGATATGGTAATAATCCATCCAGAAGATAGCGCTTGAAATGAGGAAGCTGACGACCTCATTCCTGCCGTAGTCGAATACAAGCGTACCCCAGTCCTTATGCTCGCCCTTTCTCGGGTCAGCATATTCATAGCAGGGTGTACCGTCAAATCTTGCAAGACCGAAGGCATCTCTCGGGAAGTGCGCCGGAACCCAGTCCATGATTACATAGATACCTGCCTGGTGGCATTTATCAACGAATTCCATAAAATCAAACGGGCTGCCATAGCGTGAGGTAACTGCATAATAGCCTGTTACCTGATAGCCCCATGACGCATCGAAAGGATATTCAGTCAGAGGCATAAGCTCGATATGTGTATAGCCCATTTCCTTTACATAGGGGATAAGCTCATCAGCGAGCTTACCATATGAAAAATGATTTCCGTCCTTATATTTTCTCCATGAGCCTGCGTGCACCTCATAGATATTCATAGGACTGCTGTAGGATTCATTCTTATGCTTTATTTCAGGCCATTTCTGGTCATGCCATTCAAATCCGTCAAGCTCAACATATACTGAAGCATTATTAGGTCTTGTCTCATAATGATAAGCATACGGATCGGACTTCATTATGCATACATCGTCATATGTTTCTATACTGTATTTATAGATCGAATACGGTTCAACTATATCTGCGATAAAGCATTCCCAGATACCTCCGTCTGTCGTATGTATCATTCTGTGAGCTGTGCGGTCCCAGTTATTGAAATTACCGACAACAGACACAGATTTTGCATTCGGTGCCCAGACACGGAACATTACACCGTCTGCGCCAAGTCTGTTTTCCCTGTGTGCGCCCATATACCTATATGCATGATAATGTTCACCGCTATGGAACAGATCCATATCTGAACGTCCGTTATTATCATTATTGCCAAGCTGCATATAAAACAACCCCTTTTTTTACCAAATACTGTTTATTACTTATTATAATACATTAAATTTATATAAATTTCAAGTGCTTTTTCCACTCTTTTTATATAAAATTATTAAATATTTTTTAATAGCTGACAGCACCTTTTTTTCTCTGATAAAATTAACCAAAAACACATCTGACTTATTGTAAAAATTAACATTTCAAGCCATTTTTTCATACTTCTGACATTTTCGCCGCTCAATAAAATGTCAGCTTTGGTCAGGTCTTTTCCGGTCACTCATAAGCACTTTCTATATTAACACAACAGCATTGTCGAAAAAGCCAGAAACCGGGTTTTATTCAGCAGATATGTAACTGTATAAATAAATATTTTTGAAAGAAATGATCTGCCTGCAGGGAAGTTCAGATCAGAAGAAGTATAAACTGCTGAATTATTACCCGGCAGGCAGACTTATCGGTCTTTTATCTGTTCCTGATATCTGCTGCTTTCGATGCAGGCGTCCGCACTCACTTTCACACGCTGCGCTGCCTTCGGCGTGCTCGCTTACTTTCAAAGCAGTGGCAAGTTTTGTGTGAGCGTGAGCGGCTTCGTTACGGTAATTCTAAAATTTACGTGCCGCTATTTACTTTCGGTTGAACAATAATGCAGCTGTACGCAAATATTATTCACTATTCATTATTCGTTATTTATTATTCATTGAGCAAACTAAGTGAGCGGTTCTGCGTTTCCGCTGATTCATGTTTTTTACGAGCCGCTGGTTTATTCGCAGGCGTCCGCAGGATGCGGACGCGGCAAAAGTGAAGACCCATAAGAGAAGGGGCGCTGCCCCTCCCCTTAAGGTTCTCCTCTTTTGAAATCTTCTCTCCTTAACCTCACCCCGCCCCGCTGCGGTGTGCGTGCTCGCTTACTGCACTCGCTCGATACGCTGCGCTGCCTTCGGCGTGCTCGCTTACTTTCGTAGCGGCGGTAGATTTCGTGTGAGCGTGAGCAACTTCGTTACGATGAGTCTAAAATTTACGTGCCGCTGTTTACTTTTGGTTGAACAGTACAGCAGCAGTTTAAAAAATTCCTGATTCCACACTTCATAAAAATAAACGCTGCGGCAATGGAATGACCATGCCGCAGCGTTTTGTTATGTTTTGGTATTATTTTTTTATCTGAGAATATCATCGCTGCGTTTTTTCTTCATTGAAACAACCGCGATGAGAGCAGCTGAAAGTGCAAGGAAAGCACCTGCAAAGCCGATAAGCGGAAGCTGATCGTTTGTTGATGAAGCAGCTGACTCGCTCTCTGTGCTGAGCGTCTCTGCTTTCTTTTCAGCAGAAGTCTCAGCCGGCTTTCTTACTGTTGACTTCGCAATATTTGAAAGTGCGTCATCCGCAACAGTTGCTGTCTTGAGAATAGCCTTTTCACTTGCCTTCTTAGCCTGATCTTCTACTGCTGTCGCTATCTTTTCAATAGTTACTGTATCGGCGATACCTGTCTGCTCAAGTCCGTTATCCTTCTGGAACTTTTTCACAGCCTCTTCAAGTGCTGCTGTATAGACACCTGAATTCTTGCCGTCATAATACTTGAGCACTGCAAGCTTTTCCTGAAGCTTTGTAACATCATCGCCCATATAGCCGACTCTGAGGTTATTATAATCAGGTGAAAGCGGAGCGTTTTCTGAATAAAGAAGCTCAAGCATTTCAGGTGTCATCTTTTCAGACTGTTCAAAGCCTGCTGTTTTCTGGAAAAGATGTACTGCTTCGAGAACAGTATCGTCGAATTCATTACCCTGTACGCTTGCAAGGAATCTGAGCTGTGCAAGTCTTCTGATCATCTTGCCTGATTCCTCTGTATCCATACCGTAAACAACGCAGCCTGCGTTGGGATTGTGCTTTGCATCCATCCTGAAAATCTTCTTGAGAAGTGCAACATCTGCATTGCTTGTAACATCAAGACCATTGTCTATGCAGAACTGCTCAACAGCCTTTGCTGTAAGCTCACCATAGTAGCCTGTTACATCTCCGCAGAAATATTCAAGCTCTGTAAGTCTCTGCTGAAGTCTTGAGATCATGCCTGATTCTGCTGCATCGTAATCTCCGAAATAAAGATCAAGGAATGCCGCAACAGCCTTATCAGACTGGAGAAGCTTGAAAGTATCCTCATCAACACGTCCTGTCTCCTCAAGATCGTTCATGCTCTGGAAATAAATCACATCGTAGATTGTCTGCTCATCGAAATAGCCTGTGGGCTTGTTTGATGTATAACCAAGCTCAAAGAGTCTTTTCTGTGATTTTGCAACATAGTTGCTGTCACCGTAATCCTGATCGCCGTATTCAGCAACGATCTTTACTTCCTTGACCGGCTCCGGCTCACTTGACTCCTCTGAGGATTCCTCAACAGATTCCTCAGCTGCTGTCTCACTTGATTCTTCGACAGATTCTTCCTCAATTGACTCTTCCTCAACTGATTCTTCTTCAATTGACTCTTCTTCAACTGATTCTTCCTCTATTGATTCTTCTTCAATCGACTCTTCCTCAATTGACTCTTCTTCAACTGATTCTTCTTCAATTGACTCTTCTTCAACTGATTCTTCTTCAATTGACTCTTCTTCAACTGATTCTTCTTCAATTGATTCTTCCTCTATTGATTCTTCCTCAACTGATTCTTCTTCAATTGATTCTTCCTCAAATGACTCTTCATCTATTGATTCTTCTTCCTCATATGATTCTTCCTCAAATGACTCTTCCTCATATGATTCTTCTTCGTATGATTCCTCTTCTTCAGATTCCTCATCTTCTTCCTCGGAATACTCTTCCTCAGATTCCTCATCCTCGGTTATCTGTTCCTCATCCTCAGAAGCTTCCTCTTCCTGAGATTCTTCCTCTTCAGATTCTTCCTCTTCCTCAGAATATTCGTCCTCATTTTCAGCTTCCTCCTCGTCGTCATCATTATAAGAGTAGCCGCTTGATATCTCTGCCTGTGCAGCGCTTGCTGTTGAATAGTCTGTTGCCTGATAAGCACTTGAAGGAGGTGCTATATTTGAAACACCTGCGCTATCGAAGGAATATGTAACTCCATCGATAGTTCTTGATGTGCTTACTACATACTGACCGTCCTCATAATAGAAGGAATCGCCGTCAAGGAGAACCCATCCGTTTTCAGGATAAGAAACTCCTGCAACCTTGAACCATTCTACCCAGCTTGCATTGTAAACATTATGGTAAACAACGCCCCAGTATTCATCTCTCGCGTCAACCGCCATGCCTGAACCGATATATACTCCGACATGACCCGGTGTGTGAAGTCCGAGACCGTGTATACGGGGAACTCCGTCGCTGACATAACCCCATGAGCTTGATGAACCAAGCATATCAACTCTGTTTCCGCCTACATAATTGTAAGTATAGATAAGACCTGAGCAGTCAACGGTTCCATAAGAGGTACCGCCCCATACATACTGCCAACCCTCTCTGTATGCTGTAAGTGCATGAGCAGCAAGGCCAACGCCTGTACTTGTCTCTGCTGATGCCGTCATTGCACCTGTCGTAAGCATTGTTGCAGCCACGCTTACTGTCAGTGCAGCAGCAACGACTTTTTTCATTACTTTCATTAGTGTAATAACTCCCTTCGATTTTTCCTAAGCCGAAGCTTAATTTAATCGATTTGCCGGCGACCTCCGACGCTAAATTACAATTTTTTAACTTAATCCGGGTCGCATCCGTATAAATTATTTCAAACTTGTAACAAATCTGTATAGATAATAACATCAATTTAATAAAAAATCAAGTCTTTTTCCAATTTATCAAAAAAAAACATTAATATTCAGCACATTGCACAAAAGAAATAACATTATTCATATATGTTCTCATGTCAAAAAAGTAACTATTTACAAAAATACAATTGCACAAGCTGAGAATGTGTGATAATATATTTAATTATAAGGTAAGTTTTTTCCTTTTTGCAGTGCAGAAACACTGCCGGCGTACTGTATGTACGGATAAAGGAAGCACCTGTTAATCCCGTGTTCCCCATAATTATATTAAATGTAGGAGTGGTAATTTTGCAGAAAAGACGCATAGCTGTAATATTCGGTGGAAAATCCTCTGAGCATGAGGTTTCAAGAGTATCAGCATCATATGTAATAAGTCAGATACCGACAGATAAATACGAAATAGTTACAATAGGCATTACAAAGGAAGGACGCTGGTTCCTCTATGAAGGTGATGTTTCCGCCATTGCAGACGGTTCATGGGAACACAATGAAAGCAACAGAACTGCTTTCATTGCACCTGCACCCTCTGTCAGCGGCATTATCATAATCAATAAGGACGGCAGCACTGAAAAGCTGAAGCTGGACGTTGTATTCCCTGTGCTTCACGGCAAAAACGGCGAGGACGGTACACTTCAGGGTCTGCTTGAAATGTCAGAGATACCATATGTCGGCTGCGGCGTTATCGCTTCAACAGAATGTATGGATAAGATATCCACTAATATAATGTTTGAGCACGCAGGCATAGATCAGGCAAAATTCACGTGGTTCTATGCAGGCGCATACAAAAAGGATCCTGATGAGTATATCGGCAGGATAGAAACCGAGCTTGGCGGATATCCTGTATTTGTAAAGCCCTCCAATGCCGGTTCATCGGTCGGCATCACAAAGGCTCATTCAAGGGATGAGCTTGTCGCTGCCATCGAAAAGGCTTCAAAGGAGGACAGCCGTATTCTCGTTGAGGAAAACATCATCGGCAAGGAGGTAGAATGTGCAGTTCTGGGAAATGACGAGCCTTTTGTATCAATTCCCGGACAGATCGCACCTGCTGCCGAATTCTATGATTACGACGCAAAATACAACAATGCAGAATCAAAGCTCTATATTCCTGCACAGATCAGCGATGAGCTTATCGGCAGGGTACAGCAGATAGCTGCAAAAGCATATACAACTCTCGCCTGCGAAGGTCTTTCAAGAGTTGACTTCTTTGTAACTGATGAAGGCCGTGTGCTTCTGAATGAGATCAATACTCTTCCCGGCTTCACATCAATAAGTATGTATCCGAAGCTTATGGCTGCCAGCGGATATGAAAGCAGCAGGCTTATCGAGCGTCTTATCGAACTTGCATTTGAGAGGGCTGGTAAAAATGTCTGAACAGGCTATCGGTGTATTTGATTCAGGACTCGGCGGACTTACAGCTGTAAAAGAGCTTATCAAGGTTCTTCCGCAGGAAAACATCATTTATTTCGGAGACACAGCAAGAGTTCCCTACGGAACAAGAAGTGACAAAACCATAAGGCTTTATGCCCGGCAGGATGCTGATTTTCTTTTATCCAAGGGTGTAAAGATGATAATAGCTGCCTGCGGAACGGTAAGCTCTGTTGCGACCGAGCTTTACGACACGCTTCCAGTACCCTTCACGGGGGTCGTCTATCCGACAGCAACGGCTGCTGTAAAGGCAACAAGAAACGGAAAGATCGGAATAATCGGGACCTCCGCAACAGTAAAAAGCTGCTCATACAAAAAAGAAATACTCAGTCAGAACGAGCGTATAAAGGTATATCAGCAGGATTGTCCGCTGTTTGTTCCGCTTGTTGAAAATGGTTTTATTTCGGCAGACGATGATATTGTAAAGCTTGTGGTTGAAAGATATCTCTCAGAAATGAAGGCAGAGGGCATTGACACACTTATTCTCGGCTGCACTCATTTCCCGATAATCGCACAGGCTATTTCCGATTATCTCGGAAAGAATGTTACGCTTATAGATTCCGGCAAGGAAACTGCGCTTTATGCCGCAAATATCCTCGGAAGCCGTGGGCTGCTCAACAGCAGCAGCACCCTCGGCAGCTGTACATATTATGTAAGCGACACAGTGGACGGCTTCCGCAAAACAGCCGATCTTTTCCTCGGCAGGAATGTTGAGCAGGAGGCTGTTCATCTCAGTCTTGACAAGCTTACGAAAAAAAGCTGATGTCAGAGCTTTGATGGTTAATTGGACAGTTGTATGATACGGCTTTTCTTCGCTTATTCCGGGTTTGCTGTGGAGAGCGGCTTTTCCCACCCATCCCCCCGTCCCCCTTCCCTTTGGGAAGGGGGAGATATAAGAGGACGGCGTCAGGTGGGCTGTGCCCGCACCCCTAGGGCACTTCCTTCGGGCTTCGGGCGCCTGACGCCTGGATATAACAAAACCCGGAGAATATATCAAAATTCTTTTCGCCAATTTCACGGATTCAGGTTTTACAATCAGCTAAAATAAGGAAACACCGCCCCATGAGATATAAGTAGTCATTTTCTGCGCCGTCAGCGGAGAAAATGACGGATGGCAGTGGAGAATAATTGTAAATTACAAAGCTGATTATCCGCACAAACAGAGGATTTTTGACTTTTACAATCAGCTAAAAATGTACATAAAATAAGGAGGGAATA
>CACWVH010000035.1 GCA_902764235.1 uncultured Ruminococcus sp. | reverse complement strand
CTTGACAACCGTCAGGTTGCCTGCGGTCTTTTTGCACAACCTGACGAAAAAATTGCTGACGCAATACAGGCACTGGATTTAATCAGTGCTTCCTTAACAATAATAATCAGAATAGTTTGAGCTGAAATACTATTAGTTTTAATACCGGATCAGATTTATATAATAATCAGATCATATTGTTACGAATCAGTGTAAAGTTAGCATATTATGTTTTCTTTTTCATAACTTTCAATGTTATTAAGGATTCTTTAAGCATTTGTTTCCAGTTTCCGGGTTTAACGCTTTTTATATCTTTATCTGATAATTTGTTATAGATTCCAATTATATCATATCCATTATTATTTATAATCTTTTTCATAGATTTGTCTATTTGTTCATATAGAAATGTTCTGTCCTGGGGTTTATTCAGATCTGTATAAATACTGATAATTACACTTAATCTATTGTTAGTGATCTTTGGTTTGATTTTTGTATCGGAATAATTTAAAGTTAAGCTATGCCTTGAATTATTGTTATTAAGAGTAATATTATTAATTCTATTATTCAGAATCAAAAATGATAGTGTTTCTGATTCGTTTAACTCCATTGAATTCATTGATAATTCATCTATTATGACTGAGTCTGATGAGTAAAGTATATCATCAATTCTGTTATATTTTATCACAGGAATAACCATAGTGTTATATTTGTTTTTTCTGTTTACTATATAATCAAAAACAGTAAAATGCGAGACAGGCTGCTGCGTAGTATTACTGTCAGATATTACATTGATATCTTCACTATGATAGTTTAATTTCTCTATTGCAGTTTCAATTGTTTTTTTTGAAGAATCTTCTGATATCATTATATTAGTCGTTTTCATTATCTCGTTATTATCTGCAAAATATTGAATTGCTTTATCCAGCTCCTGTCCTGCTTGATTATTCAGCATGATAAACAAGCATTGACTCAGTAATATTTTCTTGCCGGTTATATTTTCTGAGTTTTTTATTGCCTGTTCTGTGGTTTTTCCGGGGAAGGATTTTATTATCAAGCTGTTTTCGCTGCTTTCAGCTTCTGTATCGAGCATAATAAGTGTAATCTCATACTGATCTTCGATTTTGTCTATTCCTATACCCTGAACGATCATTCTCTGATTAAGTTGTGTTGAATTACATCCGCTTAAGATAGTACTTATGCTTATTGTAATTATAAAAACTATACTGAGTTTTTTTAATAATATAATTTTTTGATTTATCTTTTTCAGTTTTTTCAGAATCAATAACATTGCAGGCATAATAAATATACTGATAATTATTATTATAGCTCTTATCATATCATTATATATATATCCGAATATAACAGAATTGTCTTTCAAAAGAATTGATAATACTAAAACCGAAACTGCTATTATCCAGAATATAGATTCAGAATTGTATATTGATCGAATATTTTGTCTGATAATATACAAAAAGGATGATATAAGACAGATTGCTGATGATATCAGTATGACAATAAACATAGGGTTTAATCTTTGAAGCGGGCCGGAAGCATCAGTTATTCTGAAATATGGAAACGTCGGGCCTGATAGATAAACGCCAAGTGCCCCGCTTAAAAGAATAAGCATAAAGCATACAAAAACAGACAGAAAGAATAACCAGCTTATTCCAGACTTCTTTATGTTGTCTTTTGAATATGGAGAACACAGCAGTAATACAATCAGTTCAGGACTTCCAGATATTAATCTGACAAGACCACTTCCGTTGTTCATGATTATTTCTGAATTTACTGGTTTAAGATTATCATTATTATATGATGGATATAAAAATATAACTATGGTTATAATTGCGATGATTATCAGAATAAATAATAGAAAAGAATATCTTGCTATTCCCTCAATGCCCTTTTTAGCTCCGTAGACAGCCGCTGAAAAAAGTGATATCACAATAATAACATCATTTATTTCATCGGATAAAAAGCATTGACAGAATGAAAACATTCTTATTAAAAATAATATACAAAAATAGCCTGAGACTATTATATATATATAAGAATATATTTCAGGTGTAATTATTGTTTTTCCATTGTATTTATCATAATAGTATGTTGTAATCAGACTTAAAGAATAAACAATAATTATAATTAAAAACGGTATTAGTATGTCTGTCAATAAATCATTTTTCTGTGCGATATATGGGTCAAGTACTATTATTGAAATTTTTATAGTAAATAATAAAATAAAAAGCTGTGCAGATGTTATAACATTGTTTTGGGTTTTTATCAAGATCTCACTCCTCGTATAATTCTGAACCGGGCATATTCTGAATTTTTTCTTTCCTTTTTGAAAGTATTTTCCAATCTGCACGTAATAATACATCTCTGAATACTGAATCAGCGAAAGGTGTGACAGGCGATGTGTAAGGTATTCCAAAGCTTGTTTTTGAACAAAGATCAATAAACACAACACTTGACAGTATTGCCATTCCCCATATTCCGGTCAATCCGCCTACAACGGTAAAAGCTATACGAAGAATAGCTGTGGGCGCATAAAGATTCGGGATTATATATGAACAAATAGCAGATATTGCAACAACCATCAGCGTAGGTGCACCGATAAGGCCTGCGTTAATAGCTGTATCTCCGATAACTAACCCACCCACAATGCTAACAGCATAGCCGAGCGGCTGAGGCATTCTGAGCCCGGATTCTCTCATTATTTCATAGACAAGAAGGATCAGTATTGTCTCTGCCATAAGAGACAGAGGTGTGTCTGCAATTGATACCGCTATTTTATTCAGTGTTAATGTAGGAAACATTTCCGGATTGAAGGTTCCGAGTGATGTGTATAAACCAGGAAGAAATACAGATATGAGAAATGCGAAAAATTTAAGAATCCTTGTAAATGATGCAAAATACGGTCTGTTGGAATAATCATCAAGTGTCTGAAAATATTCTGCAAAAATATATGGAACTATTAATGCAGTTGGTACACCGTCGATCAGAATTCCTATTCTTCCTTCAGTCAGCTTGCCGCATAAGGTATCAGGACGTTCTGTTATACCTACGCAGCTGAACAATGTTTTTTTCCCTTTATCCTCTAAATAGGGTACGATGTATCCGGCTGCCAATACAGTTTCAAGGTCAATTTGTGATATTCTTCGTTTTAATTCAGAAAGTATTTCCTGTGATACTGTTTCCTGAAAATAACAAAGGCATATTTCCGTATTTGACAGCGTTCCTATTGTCATGATCTCAAATTTAAGATCTGTATTTTTGATTCGTCTTCTGAGTAATGTCATATTTGTACGCAGCGGTTCAACAAAGCCTTCTTTTGAACCTCTTTGAATAACATCAGATTCCGGTTCAGATATCCCTCTGGTTTTATATCCCTGAATACCAATACTCAGCATTTTAGATGAACCGTCCACTGCAATGACAGCAAAGCCGGACATTATAAATGTAAAAAGTTGTTCAAAGTTAAATATTTCTGTAATGTCGTCTGTATATAATATTTTAAATTCGATATCGTTTATCGCTTTGTCGGGAGTATTGCAGAAATGGTAATTATATAGAGGTTTCAGTATTCCGAATGCAAGAATGTCCTTGTTTATCATATTATCCAATGAAATTACTGCACCGTTTATTCCTTTCAGCGCAAGCTTATGAATCGTGATATCCTCTGAAAGCGAAAATTCATTCTTTATGAAATTTATATTTTGCTCCAAAGAAGAATAAAAGCTGATGCTGTAGTCTTTGCTTTTCTGATTATTCACTTTATTATTTGTTCTCCCATTATTATTCATTATATTACTCATTCCCTATCCAAAAAATACAGATTGTTTTCCTGAATATGATCTGATGCTGATAATAATTTTTGTAGTTTACGGTTATTTTATTCATAAATGCATAATTATTTCATCCAGGACCAAAATAATAATAATACTTTATGCTTATAAATCCGGAGGGAAAAAATGATAATTACAGTAATACGAACGATTTTACTCTATATTGTTATTATAATTGCAGTAAGAATAATGGGCAAAAGACAGATAAGTGAATTACAGACAAGTGAGCTTGTTGTTACTCTACTGATTTCAGATATAGCTGCTGTTCCTATGCAGAATACAGATCAATCAATGCTCAGCGGTATTATACCAATTTTTGTTCTGATAGTATGTGAGATATTTATTTCGCTTGTTATGCTTAAAAATGACAAGTTCAGAAGAGTTATTTGCGGTAAGCCTGTTATTGTAATAAATGACGGTAAAATCGATCAGAAGGCTATGACGGAACTAAGAATGAGTACGGAAGATCTTTTTGAAGAATTAAGACAGAAGGATGTATTCAGAATTGAAGATGTTTCCTTTGCGATAATTGAAACAAACGGCAAGATCAGTATTCTGAAAAAGCCTTCAAGCGAAACTGTCACAGCTGCACAGCTCGGAGTACAGACAAAGAATAACGGGATGCAGGCTGTGATTGTAAGTGACGGGCATATTTCTGATTCTTCAATTGAATTCTGCGGACTGAATAAAAAATGGTTAAAACAAATCCTGATAAGAGAAAGAGTACAGTTAAAAGACATCTTTATCATGACTGCTGACAGAGGAAAAAGATACAATATTATAAAAAAGGCTGAGGTATAATGATATGAAAAGAACGATTAGTACACTAATTATTATGTTTATAACAATAGCAATTGTTTCATTTGGCTTTATTCTGAATACCAATGCTACGTTTTCACTCTCAGAAAGTCTTTCGCAGGCAGAAAAACTATGTTCGGACGGGAATCTTTCTAAAGCAGAAAATATGCTTGATAATTCAATTTATGAATGGGAAAACAGATCAAAAAAAATAATGCTTTTCTATAATCACGACAAGATAGATCAGGTCGATGAATCACTTCATGTTGCAAAAATATACGCCAAGACGAAACAGCCTGAAATGTTTTCAGCTGAATGTAACAGGACGGTTATAATGCTGAGACATATGCATGAGCTTGAATTGCCGACTCTTTATAATATTTTCTGACAGTAAAACTCCGGAACCTTGTTTCTCATTATAATTAATCAAAAAGAAGCCCTTACTCACTTATACAACGATGAATAATTTATAAATAAAAGCTATGGAGATGTATCACCCGGACACATCTCCATAGCTTTTATTTAGTTGTTTTTTTAGTAGTTGTTTTTTTAGCTTTTGCTGGTTTTGGTTTTGGATCCTCTTTTACCTCGAAAATAGCAGTTCCGAAAGGAGCAAGACGAATATCAGCAGAATGCTGCCACTGACAGCATGGAATCGGCTGGGATTTGATTGGTTCTGCATTAGTGATACCCTTACCGCCGTAGATCTCAAAATCAGTATTCAATACTTCAGTAAGCGTACATCCTTCAGACAGACCTATCTTATAATTATCTCTTTGAACAGGAGACATATTACATACGATAACATATTTCTGACCATCAGTCATTCTGTAATATGAATATACATTGTGATCAGCATCATCTGCATTTATCCATAGGAATCCGTCCTTGTGATAATCCTTTTCATAGAAAGCAGGATTCTTTGTTACAAGACCGCCAAGCTCACGGAAAAAGCGATGGAAGCAACGGTGCATTTCGTATTCTTCAATAAGGAACCAATCAAGTTCTTTTGTTTCATCCCATTCCCTGAACATTCCTAATTCATTGCCCATGAAATTAAGTGTTTTGCCGGGATGTGTGAACATATATGCATACAGGGTTCTTGCCTGAGCAAATTTGTTTGCATAATCTCCTCCCCACATCTTCTGAACGATAGTTGCTTTTCCGTGTACAACTTCGTCATGTGAAAGTGGAAGAATAAATCTCTCAAATCCGAAATATGCCATTGACCAGTTGATTTTATTATGGCTTCCCATTCTGAACAGCGGATCTATCTTCATATATTCCAGAGTATCGTTCATCCAGCCCATATCCCATTTATAATCGAATCCTAAGCCGCCATCCTCTACAGGCTTTGTAACTCCGGGATAATCTGATGAATCCTCTGCAATAAGAATGATATTTTTATATCTTTCGTTAAGCTTCGAGTTCATTTTCTTGAAGAAATCAACAGAACGATCATTTACACCTCTGTCTTTATTTCCCATCCAGTAGATGCCGTTATTAATAGCGTCCATTCTGATTCCATCAAAATGATATGTATCAATCCAGAATGATGCACAGGAAATCAGAAAGCTCTGGACCTCACCTTTTGACACATTAAAATTATATGTACCCCATTCACTCTGGTTGACATCTGAAGGCGGATATTCATACAGATCAGTTCCATCAAAATGTGCGAGTGAATAATTATCCTTTACAAAATGTACAAATGCAAAGTCTATAAAAACACCTATACCGTTCTCATGACATCTGTCCACGAACATCATAAGCTGCTCGGGTGTACCATATCTTGAGGTTGCACTATAATACTGAGCAGTCTGATAGCCCCATGAACCGTCAAAGGGAAACTCAGCAAGAGGCATAATTTCAATGTGAGTGAAGTTATTTTCTTTAACATATTTTATGAGATCATCAGCGATTTCATCATATCTGAACCATTGTGCACCGCCGTCTGCTTCACTTTTTCCGGCTGGCTTTTTCCATGAACCGATATGCATTTCATATATACTCATAGGTTTATCAATGCATTTTGTTCTGTTTTTGATCCATTTTTCATCGTGGAATATTTTCTTAGGCTCAATTCTTGTAATAATAGAAGCCGTGTCAGGTCTGAGCTCACTGTGAAATGCAAACGGATCGGCTTTATCAACAACTGTTCCGCCCTGTTGATATACTCTGAATTTGTAAAGCTGACCTACTCTTGCATCCGGAATGCTAAGTTCGTAAACACCGTTAGGTAGTCTGTTCATCGGATGATATCCGCCGTTCCATCCATTAAATTCGCCGACAACATCAACACCATGTGCAGCGGGAGCATAAACCCTGAACATGATCCCGTTATCGCTATCAGATGTCGGATGAACACCGAAATACTCATATGCATTTGTTGAAATGCCCTGATAGAATTCATCCATTGAAAAAGCTGCCATCAAATCATCTCCTATTGATTTATAGTTTAATATAATTTTAAAATACCTCAATTATCTTGTCATTAGACATATGGGTATTATTGTCGCAATACAATTATTTAAACGAATTATAGATAGCCAATGCAAGCATCACATTACCTTTTGCCTGAATTTTCCCGGTTGTAAAAGCTCTGAGTACATCTGATTGTCCGTTTACAAGCTTTTCAAAAACCTCCAATGACATTGTTATATATATATTTGCACTGTCATGCTTTACAGGCTCGATTTTTTTCACACCATTGATATATGACATATATATATATCCGCTTTCTTCACCGGTGAGGTAAAGCATTGCAGTAAAATCTTTAGAAATATTGGAAAAGTCCTGAGACATGATAAGGTTTTCCATATATTTATAGCTTTCATTAAAGTTCATTAAATCATCCTTTAAAAAATTACATAATTTCTTTCTTTCCTAATAATAATTATTATAACATATTAACAAATAATTAAATTTCTTTTTTAGAAATATGATGCTCATTTAAATAATATATCTTAATTATAATGTTTTTTATTTAAAATATAATATCAAAAATGTTCTCGCTGTATTCAATTATATAAGCTCATTTTTTAATTATTCAGTTTTATAGTTCCTGATAATTATTTCAAGAAGCTGATATAGAAATAAATAAAATCGGGTTGCAGATCAATAAACCTGTAACCCGATTGATAGCTTTAAGTTTTTATATTATTTACTGGTGAGACTTGCAACCTCAGCTGCAAAATCGTCGCTTCTCTTTTCAAGACCCTCGCCCTTTTCAAAACGAACGAACTCTGTGATAACGATATTTCCGCCCAGAGCCTTAGCGGTCTGAGCTGTATACTGCTCAACGCTTGCCTTATTGTCCTTGATAAATGTCTGCTTATTGAGGCAGTTCTCCTCATAATACTTGCCGACCTTACCCATAACGATCTTCTCAAGAACCTGCTCAGGCTTGTTAGCCATCTTAGGATCCTGCTTCATCTGAGCTATCATGATCTCCTTCTCGTGGTCGAGTACCTCAGCCGGTACATCTTCTTTGTTGAGATAAAGGGGATTAACAGCAGCTACCTGCATTGCGATATCCTTTGCATAAGCAGCAAAACCATCCTTACCAGCAACATCTGTGTCAAACTTTACAAGTACAGAAATCTTTCCGCCTGCATGAATATATGCAGAAACAGCGCCCTCATAGAGCTTGAAACGACGAATGATAATATTCTCGCCGATAGTCTGGATCTTCTCCTGGAGAAGATCTGCAACTGTAACCGATGTGCCGGCAGCAGTCTTTGTAAGAAGCTCCTCAACAGTTGCAGGATTTTCAGCCATTACTGTATCAGCAACAGTCTTTACAAATGCCTGGAAATCAGCATTCTTAGCAACAAAGTCTGTTTCAGCATTTACCTCAAGAGCAACGCCTTTTGTAGCATCATCATTTGTGCACGCAAAAGCAACACCCTCAGCAGCAATTCTTGAAGCCTTCTTTGCAGCCTTAGCAAGACCCTGCTCTCTGAGTACGTCGATTGCCTTTTCCATATCTCCGTCAGCTTCAGTAAGTGCCTTTTTGCAGTCCATCATACCGCAGCCTGTTTTTTCTCTTAATGTCTTAACGTCCTGTGCTGTAAAAGCCATAGTGATTACCTCCATGATTTATATTATTATAACTTCAAAAAATAGCCGCAAAATAATTGCGGCTATTCGCTTTATTGATTATTCCTCTGATGCTTCCTCTTCCTCAGCAGCTGCAGCACCCATTCTGCCTTCGTTACCTTCGATGATCGCATTTGCGATTGCACCTGAGATAAGCTTTACAGCACGGATAGCGTCGTCATTGCCGGGAATTACATAGTCGATCTCATCAGGATCACAGTTTGTGTCTACGATAGCTACTATCGGAATGCCGAGCTTCTTTGCTTCAGCAACTGCGATTCTTTCCTTGCGGGGATCTACGATGAAGAGTGCGCCGGGAATCTCTTTCATATCCTTGATACCGCCCATAAATTTCTCGAGCTTTTCGATCTCAAGGTTGAGCTTTATAACTTCCTTCTTGGGAAGAAGATCAAATGTACCGTCAGATTCCATTGTACGGAGCTGATTGAGTCTTTCGATTCTGCGACGGATAGTTGTGAAGTTTGTAAGCATACCGCCGAGCCATCTTGCGTTTACATAATAAGCGCCTGCACGAAGAGCCTCTTCCTTGACAGAATCCTGAGCCTGCTTCTTTGTTCCTACAAACAGAACTGACTTACCCTCTGTTGAAAGCTCGCGAACGAAATTGTATGCTTCCTCAAGCTTTCTTACTGTTTTCTGGAGATCGATAATATAAATACCGTTTCTCTCTGTGAAGATGTAGGGAGCCATCTTAGGGTTCCATCTTCTTGTCTGGTGACCGAAATGTACGCCGGCCTCCAGAAGCTGCTTCATTGATACTACTGATGCCATAATTTTGTCCTCCTTAGGTTTTTTCCTCCGCAGTCTGCGATAAATTAACACACTATTCGTATGCACCTAACGAATAAGACTGCGTGCGAATTGCAGATAAAATTATAACATACCTGAGAGCTGATTGCAAGTGTTTTTTTGAAATCTTTTATATTAGTCAGAAAAAATTGCGTTATGCCTTGAACTATGTAAAAAAACATGATAAAATAATGCTACTGATTGCTGCGGTTCAGAAATGTATTATTGAATTGTCTTTCATTATATCATATTGTGCCGCAATTGTTATTACTGGAGGAATATAAATGAAAAATACGGAAAAAAATCTTGAAACCATTAAAGCTCTGTGTATGAACAGAGGCTTTGTTTATCCCGGTTCAGAGATCTATGGCGGTCTTGCTAATACCTGGGATTACGGTCCCCTTGGTGTTGCACTGAAAAACAACATCAAAAATGCATGGCTCAAAAAATTTGTTCAGGAAAACAAGTACAATGTGGGACTTGATTCAGCAATTCTTATGAATCCCCAGACATGGGTTTCATCCGGTCATCTTGGCGGCTTTTCTGACCCGCTGATGGATTGTAGGGAATGTAAAACCCGCCATAGAGCGGATAATCTTATCGAAGATTTTGACGGGACAAATGTTGCAGGCTGGACGAATGAGCAGCTTACAGCATATATTGATGAAAAGAATATCCCATGTCCAAAATGCGGTAAGCATAATTTTACTGATATCCGTCAGTTCAATCTTATGTTCAAAACCTTCCAGGGTATCACAGAAGACAGCAAGGACACACTTTACCTTCGTCCTGAAACTGCTCAGGGTATTTTTGTAAACTTTGCTAATATACAGAGAACAACAAGAAAAAAGATTCCTTTTGGTGTTGCCCAGATAGGTAAATCCTTCAGAAACGAGATTACCCCTGGTAAGTTTATTTTCCGTGTACGCGAATTTGAACAGATGGAGCTTGAATTCTTCTGTGAGCCGGGAACTGACCTCGAATGGTTCAATTACTGGAGAGGCTTCTGCCGTGACTGGCTGTATTCACTCGGACTTAAGGAAGAAAATATCCGCCTTAGAGATCATGATCCTGAGGAGCTTTGTTTTTATTCAAAGGCTACTACTGACTTTGAGTATATGTTCCCGTTCGGCTGGGGTGAGCTGTGGGGAGTAGCTGACAGAACAGATTATGATCTTACCCAGCATATCAATACCAGCGGCAAGGGTCTTGAATATTTTGATCCGACTACCAACAAGAAATATATCCCCTACGTTATTGAGCCGTCACTTGGTGTTGAACGTCTTTTCCTTGCAGTTATGACAGAAGCATACGACGAAGAAAAGCTTGATGAGAAGGACTCAAGAACTGTACTTCACTTCCACCCTGCTCTCGCACCGTTCAAGGCAGCTGTTCTTCCTTTATCAAAAAAGCTTAATGAGCACGCAGAAAAAGTATTTGATATGCTTAGTAATGACTTCATGGTGGAATATGATGATGCAGGATCAATTGGTAAGCGTTATCGCCGTCAGGATGAGATAGGTACTCCGTTCTGCATTACATATGATTTTGACAGTATTGAAGATAATTGTGTCACAGTCCGCGACAGAGATACAATGGCTCAGGAAAGAATATCCATCGATAAGCTCAAGGATTATATTGCAGAGAAAATTAAATTCTGATATATTACCGGGTAAGGTTTTTCCAAGCCCGGTATTTTCAGTTTTTTGAATAATTTTGAGTTTAAACTTGCAAAAATTATTGACATAAAAAATTATTGGATATATAATATATATGTATCTTTTATCCTTTTCAGGATAGAATTATAAAATCGAAAGGAAGTCCTTGTTATGGCAAAGAAAAATATAGATTGGGAGAATCTCTCTTTTGGTTATATCAAAACCGATAAAAGATATGTTTCCAACTATTCAGACGGCAAGTGGGATGATGGTGCTCTCATTGAAGACGATATGATAACTATGAGCGAATGTGCCTGTGTTCTTCAGTATGCTCAGACTATCTTTGAGGGTCTTAAGGCTTATACAACCGAGGATGGCAGAATTGTTCTTTTCCGTCCCGATCTCAACGCTGAAAGACTTGCGAATTCCGCAAGAAGAATGGAAATGCCGGTCTTCCCTGAAGACAGATTTGTTGATGCAGTTGTTCAGACTGTAAAAGCTAATGCAGATTATGTTCCTCCGTACGGAACAGGTGCTACTCTCTATGTAAGACCTTATATGTTCGGTATTAATCCGGTTATCGGTGTAAAACCGGCAGATGATTTTCAGTTCAGAGTATTTACAACTCCTGTTGGTCCTTATTTCAAGGGTGGTGCTAAGCCTATTACAATTAAAATAAGCGATTTTGACAGAGCTGCTCCTCACGGAACAGGCAACATCAAAGCAGGTCTTAATTATGCAATGAGTCTTCATGCAATTGTTACTGCTCATAATGAAGGCTTTGCTGAAAATATGTATCTTGACGCTCAGACAAGAACAAAGGTGGAGGAAACAGGCGGAGCAAACTTCCTTTTCATCACTAAGGACAATAAGGTTGTTACTCCGAAATCGGACAGTATACTCCCCTCTATTACCAGACGTTCACTTATGTATGTTGCCAAAGAGTATCTTGGTCTTGAGGTTGAAGAAAGAGAAGTTTATCTTGAAGAACTTTGTGATTTTGCTGAATGCGGTCTTTGCGGAACTGCTGCAGTTATTTCGCCTGTCGGTAAAATTGTTGACCATGGAAAGGAAATCTGTTTCCCGAGCGGTATGGAAAAAATGGGTCCGACAACACAGAAGCTCTATGATACTCTTACCGGTATACAGATGGGCAGACTTGAGGCACCTGAGGGCTGGATCAAGGTTGTTGAATGATTAATATATTATTAACTATGCGGCAGATAATCTCTGCCGCATTTTTTGCAATATTTTTATTTTTTACGACAAATTTTTGAATTTTTTGTTTACTTATTACATAGTTTTATGCTATAATTAAATTGTAAATTTGAAAGGGAGAACTAAGATTTTACTTTTTGTCCGGTATATCAGATCTTTTTCTCTCTTTTATAACATGAATTACGGAGGTAGTAATTATGGGTAAACTAATAAGCGAATTCAAAGAATTCGTAATGCGTGGAAACGTAATGGATCTCGCAGTCGGTGTTATCATTGGTGGTGCATTCGGTTCTATTGTAACATCTCTTTGTGACGATGTTATAATGCCTGGAATCAGTTGGATTATTGCGACTGTATCAGGAATGGACTTTACAAATCCCGAAACAGGCCAACTTGATTTTACAAAGGTAACTTCGGCATTAAATGTTGGTCCTATTGATTTTGGAAAATTTGCAGCTGCTATTATAAATTTCCTTATTATGGCTATCATCATTTTTGCTATGGTAAAGGCTGTTAATAAGATCATGTCGATACCTAAGGTTCTTAAGAAAACAGATGACGAGGAGGAACCTACAACAAAGGAATGCCCCTTCTGTTTCAGTGAGATCGATATTAAAGCTACACGCTGCCCTCACTGTACATCTGAGATCCTTGAAATTGCAGAAGAAGCTCTCAAGGAAGATAAGTGATAGTTTTTTCAAAAATAAATCAATCCCGATCCGTCATATAAACGTATAATGGATCGGGATTTTTTTGTTCACAGTATAAAATCTTCTGGAGAAAAACGTGGTATATTGGGAGTATTTTTTGGTTCTCGTTTAAGTGGGTCATAAATATATTTTTTGCATACACGATCTTCAGAAGGAATGCTATATCTGCAAATAGTATTCCCTCCTTTTTTCTTTACTGAAAACTGGCAGTATTCGCAGCTTGGCGTTATATTTTTTCCAAATAATTTTTTGACAGACATATTTATTCTCCTATTGTATTTACTATATACTATTATAGCACTTATCAGGCTATATTGTAAAGATTATATAAATTCGCCAGCGTGACGCTGGACTCTTGATTCACGTCTTATCAGTCTGAAAAAGTTTTACCCGGGCACCGCCGCCAGCGTGACGCTGGACTCTTGATTCACGTCTTATCAGTCTGAAAAAGTTTTACTCGGGCACCGCCGCCAGCGTGACGCTGGACCCTTGGTTCACGTCTTATCAGTCTGAAAAAGTTTTACTCAGGCACCGCCGCCAGCGTGACGCTGGACCCTTGGTTCACGTCTTATCAGTCTGAAAAAGTTTTACTCAGGCACCGCCGCCAGCGTGACGCTGGACTCTTGGTTCACATCTTATCAGTCTGAAAAGTTTTACTCTGGCATCGCCGGACTTTTTCAGTCTGAACTGCTGACTTCATTTCTGATTTAAAAGTCCCAGAATTATTTTACACGAACTAAATTCGGCACCAGTGTGCGCTGTGACTGCACTGTTAAAATCATGTAGATCGCTGCGCTTACGTTCCCCTCTTGTTCACCAGCCGATAATGTCTAAGTTACACTTCAGTTTTTTCTGCATCATGCTTTTATGTAGCCTTACTCAAGATTTTTAGTATCTGTCTTTTATAGCTATACACGATAGAAATACATGCAGCGTTTTGGTTGCTTTGCTCTGTCCTGATTCACAATAATACCATAAATATTTTTATCAAACTATTTACAAACATCTATTAATTTAGTACAATAATACATGTGTCGCTTGATATTTCTACAGCGATATATAATGTTATTATCATGAATGAGAGGTATCATCTGATGATATTCAGAAGTAAGAATACAGATTTAAATTTTATAGATGGTGTTGGCTTTCTTCAGTTTCCTATTCTTGAAAAACTTAATTTTATTAATCACGCTTTTTCTACAAGAATCGGCGGTGTGAGTTCCGGAGAATTCAAATCAATGAATCTTAATTTCAAACGAGGCGATGATCCGGATAATGTTTTGGAGAACTACAGGATCTTTTGTGATGCTGCCGGATTCGATTTTAACAGCCTTGTTAGTTCATCTCAGGATCACAATACCTTTGTACGAAGAGTTACAAGTAAAGACTGTGGTATTGGAATTACAAGAGAACATGATATCAAAAGTGTAGATGCCCTGATTACAAATGAGACGGGGGTAACACTTGTTACTCATTATGCAGATTGTACCCCTATTCTTCTTGCTGATCCCGAAAAAAGAGCTATCGGGCTTGTTCATGCCGGATGGAGAGGTACTGTCGGAAAAATCGGAGAAGCAACTGTGAATAAAATGATCGATGAATTCGGTTCTGATCCTTCAGACATAATTGCTGTGATCGGACCTGCCATAGGTGCTTGTTGTTATGAGGTGGATACACCGGTATACGAAGAATTTGCCAGCCTTACAGAATTGAAGCCTGCATATTTTACTAAGATACTCGGACATGGAAAGTTTTTGATTGATCTAAAAGAAACAAACAGGCGTATGCTTATGGAAGCCGGTTTGTTAAGTATTAATATCGAAATAAGTGATGTATGTACAAAATGCAACAGCGGGCTATTATATTCACATAGGGCAAGTAATGGTAAACGCGGAGGACTTATCGCAATGATGTCAATTAATAATTAAACATAAAGAAAACAACCCGGAGACTTAATGTCCTCGGGTTGTTTATTGGCTCTTCCCTAAAAAGTGTGGGTAAGAAGCGATAAAATGTGAATAAAACAAAGCGTCACGAGGCTCCACGTGATATACTTGAAATTGCGTCTAAAT
>CACWVH010000034.1:19483-23112 GCA_902764235.1 uncultured Ruminococcus sp. | reverse complement strand
ATAAATTGTGTGCCACTTTCCATATTTCTTTGGCAGTGCCCTCCATTTGCAGCCGTTTTCTATCATGTAAAGTAATGCACACAAAAATTGATAATTTGAGATCTCGGGTGGCTTTCGGGGAATCGGCATCAAATGCTCGATTTTTCGGTATTGTTTTTTAGTCAGTTTCATACTTCTGTTATACAGCTTTCATGCGGATTTGTAAATATTATGTTAACACTCTCTAAAATATTATTGACCGATATATCGATCAGCAGTATAATGTACTCAATAATACTATAATAATACGGAGGAGTTTTCAGTGAAAAAAATAATAACGCTCTCTATCATACTCTCACTTGCTGTCGGAACACTTGCGGGATGTTCGTCAAACGGCAGTCAGGAAAACAAACAGGAAAACAACAGCGCACAAAACAATGCCGCGGCTCAGTCGGCAGGAAGCTTGTCGGGTACATTCACCATGACAAGCTATATAAAGGACGGTGAACCTGTAGACCTCTCGGACAACAATTCAAAGGGACTCTACACAACGCTTGAGCTTAAAGAGGACGGCACAGGCGTTTATGACTTCTTCGGAATAAAGTCCGATGTTACCTATGACAGCCAAAGCATAAATCTGAGCGGCGTAAAGTCAGCATACACTGTTTCGGGAAATATAATCACGATAACAAGCGGCGCTACAACTATGGTATTCAAAAAAGGCGCTCAGAATGCTTCTCAGACTCCTGCCAACAGCTCTGAGCCGTCAAAAACAGATAACAGTGTTCCTGACGCATCGTCAGCCGAGCCTGTTCAAAAAAATGCGGACAGCAAGGTAAGCATCAAGTCCGGCGAATGGACAAATATCGAGTGGGAAACATATACCGACCCGAACGGCTATTTCTCGCTCAAAAAGCCAAAGGGCTGGGAAGTAGAAGCAGTTGACGGCAAGTCAAACGGAAAATTGTTCGGCCTGCAGCTTACTGTAAGAACTCCCGACAAAACTCAAGGCGTAAATGTCCTTGACTTTATCATAATACCAAAGAATAACCTTTCGGAGCCTACCATTGAAGCAATGTATAAGGGACTGTTTCAGAGTGCGTCAGAATGGAACGTGCTTGAAACAACTGTTCCCGATTATTTGCAGCAGTACATAGATACTCATTCCAAAGAAGTTGCTGATGCAAAGGTACTCCATGTTGAATTTGAGCAGAACGGAATAAAGGGCGAAGGAATGTATCTTGGAATTCTTGAAGATATATTGTCCGACTCTTATATTGCCGTTACACTGTGGTCAGGCTGGACTCCGAGAGGCGAATATCAGAACTGGTCTGATATATATACAAAAATACAGGCAAGCGTAAAATATACCGACTCATACAGGGCGCGTTTCAGCTCATCAACTGCGTCATATTCTGCCGACTCAAACAACACAAGCATGAGCGATGCATTCATGGACTCCTGGAACAAGCGCAACAAATCAGAGGATATCATGCGTCAGAAGCAGCAGGATGCAACACTTGGCTATGAGCGTGTTTACGATACCCAGACAGGAAGCATCTACCGCGCAGACAACGGATTTATGGAAAAATACAGCACTCTTGACGGACAGAGATATTCCGCAATATCAGACGATATGTATACAGAGGGCTATCAGGGCTATGTAAGCCTTGACTGATTATCAGGGGTGAGAAAATATGCTTGGCGAAAAGAAAATGCCCATCAATACAGTTTTCCGAAATAAAGACGGCGACCCTGTATGCAGCGGCTGGCTGCCCGAAGGATACAAGCCTGCGGCTGCCGAAATAGAAAGTGATTTTAAAAATATCGATATGCCTTATATCGTATGGCTGAAAGCAGGAAACAGCGAGGGCAAGGAATGGTTCTGGCGCTTCCTGAAAAAATACGGCGGTCTTAAAAGCAAAATAACTGCCGAAAACCGTTTCATGTTCTATGACGAATATCTTGATACGAACGCCATAAGCCTTTTGAATACAAAAAATATCCGTCTTGCAAAAAGATTTCCGCTTACCGATGAGGAGCTTAACGAGCTGAGAAACGTTCTTATAAAAAGACGTGATTCTCTGCTGAAGCTCAACACAGGTCTTATTGAATATATAATACAAAGCATTTACGGAGAATGCGGCGCAAAGCTCTATGAAGCAGATATAAACGGACAGAAAAAGTATCTTGTACTGACGGCGTGTATAATGGGCTCGGAATACGGCACATTCAGCAGGGCTGTATATAATATGAATATGCAGAATCAGCAGATGCTTAATTCCATGCACAGTATGCTTGGAAGCAGCTGGTTCGGCAGACAGCAGAGCATGCCTCAGCAGCAGCCGGGCTTTGATGTAAGGTCGAATGTGCCCTTCGGACAGCACAGAACAGATAATCTTACAAGCGCAACGCTCACATGGGATATACTCAACTTTGCAGGCTTCATATCGCCTGTAGAGCCGTCCGAAAGTGAAGTAAGAGATTTCCTGAGCTTTGTCAGGACGGCGGAGCTGCATGAAAATTTCAGGCAGTTCATCGAACAGGTGCAGCAGGTAATGATAAATCAGAAAATGCAGGCTAATAAAATGATATTCAACGGCTGGCAGCAGACAATGAAGGTGCAGCAGCAATGCTTTGATAAAAGCTTTAATGCAATGAAGTCCGTATCGGATATGAGCTTTAAAATGACTCAGGACAGGATAGCGTCGGACAATGCCGCTTTTGACAACAGTGTGCGCAAGCAGCATGAGACTATAATGGGCGTCAACACTTATGAAAAAACAGACGGAAGTACTGTAGAATTCTCCGTTGCCGCCGACCGTGTTTTCCAGAATACAAATGACCCGTCAATAACGGTAGGCATTGAGGGCGCAGGTCCCGGCTATGTACCGTTTGGCTGGACGGAGCTTAACAAGCTAAAGTAAAATAACGCAAAACGATATCACCCTTGCGGCACTGTCACTGAATGCCGCAAGGGTGATTTTTATACTGTCTTTATTTCGTCAAGGTCTGCGACAAATTCACAGACACAGTATGTATTTTTTTGATTTTTTCATATCAAACTGAAAGCTCTGAAAAATCATTCGCTTAAAATATGCAGGTCGGAACAGGAAATGCTTCACTGCTTTCTATCATGTAAAGTAATGCACACAAAAATTGATAATTTGAGATCTCGGGTGGCTTTTGGGGAATCGGCATCAAATGCTCGATTTTTCGGTATTGTTTTTTAGTCAGTTTCATACTTCTATTATACAACTTTCATGCGGATTTGTAAATATTTATGTTAACACTCTCTAACTCAGCGTCACGCAGTAAGTGTAAAATTATAGTTAGCAAAACAAAAAAATGAAAAAAACTAAATCGGGCAACATAAAAGCATGAGGCAGAAGAAAACCTGAACTACGACTTCGACAGTATCGGCTGTGGGCAGAAGCGAAGCGTATGCACAACGACCCCTGCGAAATTGACAGCAGAGGCACTCCGTGCCGGCGGTTGACTAAAAAGATGGGTTGTGCTACAATTCATTTAGACAGCTGAATGCGTGATTGTTATATTATACCTGAATCCGTGAAACTCATTATTGATTGTTCTGAAAAACCCAGAGATAATGCGTTGTTTTATGCATTTCAGGTTTTTAAGTTGTTCAC
>CACWVH010000034.1:0-19445 GCA_902764235.1 uncultured Ruminococcus sp. | reverse complement strand
CGGCGGCAGGCGTGCTGCGCACGCCTGCCGCCTGGCTGAAATGAAAACCCGGAAGGTTTAAAAAAAGATTTAATTCAATTTCACGGATTCAGGTTATACTAAGATAAAGGGGAAATATAAAATGAAAAAGAATATATTTTTGATACTATTATCAATAGTGCTGATTATTGTATCAGGATGCAGTAATTCTGATGATAAAAAGACAGATGATAAAGCCTCGGAAATCACATCCGCTGTATCAGAAACAGAAAAATCAGAGCAGTCTGAGCAAAGCTCTGACGGCAGCAGCACTGAGAGCAAAGCTTCGGAAAATGAAACTTCATCCCAGACAAATCTTGTAATGAAGAACTTCGGTGAACTATGGATGGGAGATCAGTATTATATTGATGTTCTGATGACACAGGAATATGATGCAACAAAGCTTGGGACTTCTTCACAATCATCGGAAATCAGCAGTGAATCATCTGATGATGGTTCAACTCAGAAAAAGGTTGTCTATGATTATATAATTGCCGTTGACTTTGAGAAAAATATTGCAGGACTTAATATGTTTTCTGATAACGGCTCTAAAAGCACTGTTGTAAAGGATTATCAGATATATAATATCAATCACGCAGATAAGACCTATACCCACACTCTTTATAATGGTTTGGCAGAGGATTACGGCGAAGAGTTTACTGTCAATATATGTCTCGGAATTATCAATAACTGTACATTGACAGACAGCGGGAAGACAACCTATAAGGACAAGGAAGTAAAATACGAAAAATATACAGTAGAATCACAGCTTGCTACAATGAAAGACCCTGAAATTGTTTATTATTTTGATTCCTCTGATAAACCAGTTGCAGAGATCGTAACGACAGAAGCAGGTAAAACCACCTTCGACTTCCGCACAGTCTCAGGAACAATACCGGTTTCAGAAATACTTGAGGTACCGTCTGATTATAAGGATGTAACCGAAAGCTCGTCTTCATCATCTGCGTCATAATATAATATATCCAAAAGAAATGGCTGCCGGAAATGATCCCGACAGCCATTTATACTATTTGACAGGATAAAATTCCTTGCTTAACGGATCTCGCCTGACCTCAGCCTTTTGCTCCGAAAGCAGCTTTGTAATCGCATATATATCGATCCATATTTCATTATCAGATTCCTTCTGACTTTCGTCAAAAACAAGCTCAAGACCCCAGTGCAGATGCGGGATCTCTATATTGTTTACGTTTTCCTTAGCGCTGTAACCGGTTCTTCCGGCATATCCGATCACATCTCCGGCACTGACCTTTTTGCCTACATAGATGTCAGTATGATACGGACGGTTTTTTCTCAGATGTGCATAATAATAATATCTTTTTTTGTCATTGCTTCTAATTCCGATCCTCCAGCCTCCATATTGATTCCATCCGATACATTCCACAGTACCTTCTTCTATGCAGATAATCGGAGTTCCGACCTCACAGAGCATATCATGTCCGAGATGTCTCCTTTTATAACCGTATGAGCGAGATGCACCGAAATCGTCATATTCTGAATATGCAAAGCCTGCAGCAACAGGAGAATAAGCTTTAAGACCGTATTCTTTTGTTTTTGAGCCGTTCTGACCGGTTTTTTCATATTCTCCCACAAGTCCTCCGAGAGCAGCTGAATATACATTACGATAATAGCTGAATTTATAAAGCTTGCCGGACAGCTTCTCTATATTACTGCCGGACTTTATTTTGTAGATGGTTAGCTGTGTCATGGCTTTCTATATCGATATCCAGAGCTTTTCTGAGCAGTTCATACGGGGCGTTGAACTCAGCATATCGGATAAAATCCTTTTCAGGAGTAACTGCGCCTGTCAGAAAAAACACTGTTCCTGAAGAAACCAAAACAGCTAACAATAGTACCGACAGCAGTTTTTTCATTTTTATCAAAGACATTTTTGCATAAGCATGCTGTTTTCATTCACAGATGACAGAAAATCAGTTTCAATTAATTTCTCGGAGCTTATAGGAGAATACTGAAAATGATCCATATGAGTTCCGTGGAAAAAATATTCAGGCGGATCAGGATCATAGTCATAGTCGAAGGTATCAATTATGATAAGCTTGATTTTCATTCTTGAGGGAATTATATTTTTAATATAAACGCTCGCCTGCTGACCGGCAAAAATATTATCCTTCATTTCTGCAAGTCCGGCAAGATTGGGTGCAAGCTCGACAAAAGCACCGTAATCCTCCACAGATCTTATTATACCTGCGACCGTTTCGCCTATACAGAATTTCGATGCGTTTTCTTCCCAGGTGCCAAGAAGCTCCTTGTGAGAAAGGCTGATACGTCCGCCTTCCAATGTTCTGACAACTGCTTTGACCTCCATACCGACAGCAAATCTTTCTCTCGGATGGTCTATTCTTGAAACAGAAATTGAATCAATGGGTATAAGTGATACAATACCGCAGCCGATATCTGCAAATGCTCCGAAGGAATCAAGATGAGTTATCCTGGCATCGATCACGTCCCCGGGGATGAGAGTACTGATATATTGCTCCATACATTTTTCCTGAGCAAGTCTTCTGGAAAGAATTGCAACAGTTCTGCCGGCATCGTTTTTTCTGAAATCAGTAATAACAAAGCATACCGGTCTGTTCACACGGGAAATTACCGCAATATCTCTGACCCTTCCTTCTCGGATTCCGATAGCACCCTCCTCCCGGGGGATTATACCCTTCATTACTCCAAGATCAACGATCAGATTGTGTGAGCAATCACAGACTATTGCTTTTGCTTCAAGAATTCTTCCTTCGTGAAATGCATCATTCAGAGAAGCGAAGGATTGCATTGCGTTAAGGTTTTCTGTTGTGCTGATAAGTTTACCTTCAGGATAAAATCCTGTCATTTTGCTTCATTCCTTTCCCGAGGCATTGCCTCTTATAGCTTTTCTCAACATTTATATGAAAAGATTTTCTTTAATATTACAATCCTTTTCCTGTTTGCGACAGCTTAATCGTTTTCTTTGAATCAGTACAAAGCCTGAACCGCGACTTCGACAATATTGGTTTGTAGGTAAGAGCGGAGCTTATGCGAAGCGACCCCGCAATTTTGACAGCGGAGGCACTCCGTCGCCGATAATTGAATCACTTGATATTTTTGATAGGATAGTATAAAATAGAGTATATGTCATCATATAATGATATAAGGAGTAAATGCTCCTATATATCCGAAAGGAGTTTATTATGCAGGAAAATAACAGTAACATAAGATTTTTGTCTTGTGTTTCATATATAGGTATTCTATTTGTAATAGGACACTTTGCTGTCGAGAGGAACAACCCTGATCTGAGGTTTCATACATTTCAGGGAGGTGTGCTCTTTTGTTTTTTTACAATTGCTTATTTTTGTGATTTTCTCCTTTACATTGCATTGTTTTTTGCGCCCGAGCTAAGAATAATAATCATTCTTTTGCTGACAATTGCCATCAGTATAGTATATATCATGCTGATGGCTCTCGGAATATATCATGCTGCAAGGTTTGAGCAGACGCTGCTTCCTTTTGTAGGAAGAACTGCTGTTACGCTCAGAACAAGACTTGAAAACAGATGATTGTTTCCGGTCAGCTTATGTATATATCTTACAGCGGATAAGGCGCGAAAAATATCGTAAAATGACTTGATTACATTTTTGTAAAGTTGACATTAAGCTGCCCTGTACTAAGCAGTATTTGATATGACAGTTATAATAAAACAGAAAGGACATCGACTGTGGAAGAAGAGTATATAATCAAAACAGATTCATATGATTTTGATGAAAGGCTGTCTGCGCCTCTGGCTCTTGTACTTTTTTATGATCATATGGATAATAATTGCAGAGGCTTTGAGTCTATTATAGAAGAGGTAGCTGAAAAATATTATGAAAGCGTTGTGTTCTTATCAGTTGATATAGAACAGTCGCCGGATTTAGCTTATCGGTATTCAGTTGGTACTGTGCCCTATGTAATACTGTTTTCGGATGGTGCTCCTGTTTGTGATGCTGAGGGTGCAAACCTGCCGGGTGTTTATTTAGATATGATAGAATCCGAGCTATGAAAACAGTTCGTTTTTCAGTATGGCAGAAAAATAACAGGACGATAACTTAATCCTATTGAATATTCCATTACTGTCCCATAAAAAATTTTTTTCAAGAAAAAGGTATTGTCCCGATGTATGAGACAATACCTTTTATAATATATTGAATGTATTATTTTATAAGGCCCTTTGCATATTTCCATGACAGAATACGCATAACCGCATGATCGAGAAGCTCCTCCGGAATTGTGCCGTCCTTTGCAGCCTCAAGGAGTTTTTCGTAGGCAGTATCTATATCAGCTACGCAAAGCATATCATTACCTGCAAGAAAGGCAGTTACGACAGGAGAAGCATCCGGAGAGTATTCGCTTATAGCGCCCATACTGAGATCGTCGGTAATAATTATACCTGTAAAGCCGAGTTTTTTTCTGAGAATATCATGTACAGCAGGTGAAAGAGATGCAGGTCTTTCAGAATCCATGCAATTGACAATATTATGACTCACAAGAACAACATGAGCACCTTCGTCTATTCCAGCCTGAAAGGGTTTGAAATCAGTGCTTTCAAAGGTTTCATAATTTCTGTTATCTATTGCAATACCTGTATGAGTATCGGTATTGTTTCCATATCCCGGGAAATGCTTCAGCGTAACAGAAACACCGTTTTGCTGACTGATTTTAGTTACCTCTCTGACAAAGCTGCAGGTAATATCTACATCCTGACCAATAGAACGATCATACATAAATTTGTCTTCTCCTGTGCAGATATCGCAAACAGGGGCAAGATTTGTATTAATTTTGAGATTGCTGAGCAAATTTGATTTTCTTACAGCATCCTGTTTTATTGCATCCAGTCCGCCGTTTTCATAAAGCTCTCTCGGAGATAGAAAATCATCAGTTTTAAGAAGGTTGTGTCCGCTTAGTCTGCTGACTGTTCCGCCTTCCTCGTCAGTAGAGATTATCATCGGGATATCGTGAGCCTGCGAAAATGTGCTGTTTTCAAGAATAATCTGATCCTTGGTTTTATCCTCAAGATCCTTCCAGAAAAGCAAATATCCGCCTAGAAAATATTCCTTTGCGGTTTCATAAGCACCATCGGATGGATAAGCTCCCAGAATGATCTGTCCTGTTTTCTGTTCAATCGACATTTCCTTCATTTTAAGATATGCTTTTTCATAATAATCGGAAAAAATGCCGTTATCCTGCCATTCTTCCGGATAAGTACTTTTAACGTGTGAAGCTTCAGATATTTCTGAGCCGGAGCTGTCCGGTACATCTGGAGTTGCAGAAGAATTATCATTTGAATCGGAAGCTTCTGTTATAGATGCTTCAGCGGCTGAAGGTGCTGAGCTTTCGGTATTGTTATCCTTGTTACATGATGAAAAAAATACAGCACTTGAAATAATAAGAGAAATACTGATAATTTTTAAGAGTGTTTTTTCCATTATTTGACCTCCAGAATGTTATCTATAAGATTAAGCTTCAAGCCTTTACACATCTGCTGAGCAAGCATGATAGCAGAGTCGTTCAGCTGTTCGGGAATATGACAGTCAGCGCCGATAAAAACCCTTTGTCTGCTTCCGCATAAATTTCTCCAGAAACCATCGTGAGGGTAGGGAAACCGCTGCTCATCAGGAAAGGTCATTATACCCCTGCGAATTCCATTGGCATTGAATTCAAGAGGAATATCATATTTTTCGGCAGCAGACAGGATTATGTCACAGGCTTTTTCACAGTTTTTATCCCATGCAAGTTCGTTTATAAACATCAGATCAGGGTGAGCGATAGCATGAAACAAACCGGTTTCAGCAGCATATGAAATATTTTCCGCATATTCGATATAATCATCTGTTTTTTCTGCAAAGAAAATGTTTTTGACCGAGCCGTCTGAAGTAGTGTACATATGTTCACCAAGCAGCAGATAATCAAGTCCGTACTCTGAAGTGAGCTGCTTGTAATAATCAATATACTCAGCATGAAATTCTATTTCAAGACCGCTGAATATTTTAAGAGTGTCGGCATACATCTCCTTTAATCTTCCTATTTCAGAAATATAGTCTTCAAGCTCCCCGAATTTCATACGGAGTCCGAAATCCTTGTCAGGAAACGGGCCATGATCTGAAAATCCAAGCATTTTCATTTCAGCTTTAACCGCTGCTTCAACATAATCCTTTTCTGTTCCTACTGCGTGCATACATCTGTATGTATGCGTATGAATATTTGAGATCATTATTATCCTCCTTGTCCTTTATTATCAATTGAAAGCATGATGCATATAAATAATTAAACCTAAAAATGTATCAGTTAAAATTCATTTATATCACGCTTCTGTTATGTAATATGATGTCAGATAAATTATGTTTTCATATAATAAATTCATTTTAGCATAAAACCAATAAAAAAACAATAAATCGTACCGGCGTGCTGCCGGTGTCGCAATTCACGGCTTAGTCAGCCTGAAAAAGTTTTTCCCGGGCACCGCCATGCCTTTTCAGTCTGAACTGTATCAGAATTATTATCCAATGCTGATTGCCAATTATAATTTTACACATATGCGTGATGCTGGACCATTGGGTCGATGCGATCCTTCCCATCAAACGATAATTTCAGGTTGCGGTTCATTCTTTTTCTGCTCAATATTTTTTGTGATGGCCATTCATGGTCTTTGAAGAAAACCAGATAAACTTTTTTTATTCTGATGTTTTATAATATATAATTAGAAAAATAAAATTTTATTATTTTTAAACAAATCAATATGATATTTTACTTGACAATTTGTCAATTTTGTAGTTTAATGGTAATAGGAGGATTATAATTTTCAGGAGTATATTATTCAGGTAGGTTTTATATGATTTCCTGATTATTTCTTTAATCATTATTCCTGTTTTGCTCCGGATGATTATTTATCATGCTTTTGGAGGTGAGATGTATGAAAGAATTAACCGGAAAAGGCGTATCAGGCGGTATTGCAATTGGTAAGCTGTATTTTTACAAAAAATCAATCTTGGATATTCCTAATTATGAAGTAGATGATGTTCAGCAGGAGCTTGAAAGATATCATGATGGTATGGCGCTCGCCAAAAATCATCTGAACGAGATATATAACAATGCCTGCGAACGTGTGACAAAAAAAGAATCTGTAATTTTCCAGACACATATTCTCATCCTTGAGGACTCAAAATTCGTTGAGCTTGTCGAATCTGCGATCAAAAAAAGAAAAAATGCTGAGCTTGCTGTCTATAATGCGTCTACCAAGCTTGCTAATATGTTCAAAGCAATTGATGACGATTATTTCAGAGCAAGGTGCAATGATATTATCGACGCTGCTCATATTCTTTTGCAGATCCTTCAGAATAAAAATGCCGAAAACATTATCATTGACGAACATGAACAGGTTATCATCGGTGCAACAGAGCTTCTGCCCAGTGATACCGTTTCATTCAATGAGGAAAACCTTCTCGGTTTTGCAACAAACGGCGGCTCTCAAAGCTCTCATACATCTATACTCGCAAGAACAATGGGACTTCCCTCTGTTATACAAATACACGAACCTCTTGGATATTTCAGCGGAAAGATAACTATAATCGATGGTCAGCTCGGTAAGCTTATTATCGAGCCGGACGACAACACTATGGCACTTTACAAGGCTAAGCGTGACCGTTATCTTAAACACCAGCAGCGTATGAGCAAACAGGTGGGTCTTCCGTCTGAAACCAGAAATAAACAATATATCCGTCTGTCTGCCGATATCAACAGACTTGAGGATATTGAAAAGGCAAAAGCAAATGATGCTGAGGGTATCGGTCTTTTCAGGAGTGAATTTCTGTTTATGAGCAGGGAAAACGCTCCTGATGAAAGTGAACAGTTTGAAACCTACAAGACTCTGCTTCGCTCCTTCCCGGATCAGAATGTTGTGATAGAAACCGTAAACGGCGGCTCCGGCAAGGGAATGGACTATCTTGATATCCCGAATGAGAAAAATCCTGCTCTCGGATTCAGGGGCGTGAGAATATCCCTTGAAAATCCTGAGTTTTTCAGAACTCAGCTCAGAGCTCTGTACAGAGCCTCTGCCTTCGGAAATCTTTCGATCCTGCTCCCTATGGTCAGCAGTCTTGAAGAAATCGAATATATCGAGCGTGAGATCAAAACCATCAAGAATGAGCTGCGTCTGCAAGGACAAAGCTTCGGCAATAATGTAAAGCTGGGTGTTATCATAGAAACTCCTGCAGCTGCTCTTATCTCCGACGAGATCTGTGCTCAGGTTGATTTTGTAAGTATAAATACCGATAATCTTATACAATATACTCTTGCTATGGACAGAGAAAATCAGAAGCTGCTTGACTTTTATCGTCCATATCATCCTGCTATACGCAGACTTATAAAGCTTGTCGCAGACAATGCACATAAAAGAGGAAAAAAAGTCTCTCTGTTCGGAGAGATAGCTGACGATACCGCTGTAACAATGAATCTGCTGGCTCTCAGGATCGATGAGCTTATTTTAAGACCTTCAAGCATCCTCAAGGTTAAAGCAAAAGTAAGAGAAACAGATACTACTGATGCTTTCAGAAAGCTGTGGGGCAAGATATAATCTTTTCAGATCTTAAAAAAAATAATATTATGGTGTTGACAGTTTTTTAAAATCGTGATATAGTACAAATATAATAATTTATCAGCTGTGATGAGGAAGCGGATAAGACAAAGGTATGATTCAGAGAATAGCGGTCATTGGCTGGAAGCCGCTGTATTATACGTCTGATCCGAAACCACCTCTGAGCTTTCCGACAACCGCTTTGCCTGAGTCGGAACGGATGACATCCGTTATCATGTCGGGAATTTTCATATCCCACAAGCGGTCTTTGACCGGAAATCAGGGTGGAACCGTGAAGCTTATGCCTCGCCCCTGCTGTATCTTTGTATACAGCAGAGCGGGGCTTTTTGTTTTACCACAGCGCATTTTTGAAATGGAGGCAATAAAAATGATAAAGGTTACTTTAAAGGATAACGTTATCAAGGAATTTGAAAGCGGCGTAAGTGCAGCTGACGTCGCAAAATCACTCGGCATGGGTTTGTATAAATCAGCCTGTGTATGTAAGATCGATGGTGTTGTATGCGATCTGAGAACAGTTCTTGAAAACGACTGCTCTCTCGAAATACTCACATTTGATAGTACAGACGGTAAAAAGGCTTTCTGGCATACAACTTCACATATTCTTGCTCAGGCTGTAAAGCGCCTTTATCCGAATGCAAAATTTGCTATCGGTCCGGCTATCGACAACGGGTTCTATTATGATTTTGATGTTGAAAAGCCATTCTCCCCTGATGAGCTTGAAAAGATCACCGCTGAGATGAAAAAAATAGTCAAGGAAGGTCTTGAAATTGAAAAATTTATGCTTGCTCCTGATGAAGCAGTAAAGCTTCTTGAGGATATGAATGAGCCATACAAGGTTGAGCTTTGCAGGGAACATTCAGACAAGGGAGAAGATATAAGCTTCTATAAGCAGGGCGAATTTACTGATCTTTGTGCGGGACCTCATCTTATGAATGTTTCTCCTGTCAAAGCTATCAAGCTTACAGCCTGCACCGGTGCTTACTGGAGAGGTGACAGCAAAAATAATCAGCTCTGCCGTGTATATGGCGTTTCCTTCCCGAAGGCTTCACAGCTCGAAGATCATCTCAAGGCTCTTGAAGAAGCTAAGCTTCGTGACCATAATAAGATCGGAAGAGAACTTGAATACTTTACAACAGTTGATTATGTGGGTCAGGGTCTCCCCGTTCTTATGCCGAAGGGCGCAAGAGTAATACAGCTTCTTCAGAGATGGGTCGAGGATGTTGAACAGTCAAAAGGCTGTCAGCTTACAAAAACTCCGCTTCTGGCTAAACGTGATCTTTACAGGATCTCCGGTCACTGGGATCATTATCGTGACGGTATGTTCATTCTTGGTGACGCTGATGATGAAACAAAGGAATGCTTCGCTCTTCGTCCTATGACCTGTCCGTTCCAGTATCAGGTTTATCTTAACAAGCAGAGGTCATACCGTGAGCTTCCGATGCGTCTGACCGAAACATCTACGCTTTTCAGAAACGAGGCTTCAGGAGAAATGCACGGTCTTATCCGTGTCCGTCAGTTCACCATTTCAGAAGGACATTATATTATCCGTCCCGATCAGCTTGAGGAAGAATTCAAGGGCTGTCTTGAGCTTGCAAAATACTGCCTTGATACAGTAGGTCTTCTTGAGGATTGTACCTTCCGTTTCTCACAGTGGGATCCTGCAAACCCCAACAACAAATATGAGGGTACAAAGGAACAATGGGAAGAAGCTCAGAGTGCAATGTCCAGAATTCTCGATAATATCGGTCTTGACTATGAGGTGGGTATCGATGAGGCTGCCTTCTATGGTCCCAAGCTTGATATACAGTATAAGAATGTTTTCGGCAAGGAGGATACAATTGTTACAATACAGATAGATATGCTTCTTGCAGAAAAATTCGGAATGTATTATATTGACAAGGATGGTCAGAAAAAACTTCCCTACATCATTCACAGAACATCTCTCGGCTGCTATGAAAGAACTCTTGCATATATGCTTGAGCATTTTGGTGGTGCTCTCCCGATGTGGCTTATGCCCGAGCAGGTTCGTGTTATGCCTCTGAGCGAAAACCTTGCCGATAAAGCAAAGGAAATTGAAGAAAAGCTTCTTTCAGCCGGTATACGTGTAACAACTGATCTCAGAAGTGAAAAGATCGGTTATAAGATCAGAGAGGCTCAGCTCGAAAAGATTCCCTATATGCTCGTTATCGGAAATAAGGAGATCGAAGAAGGAACTGTTTCCGTCCGCAGCAGAAAGAATGTCAATATGGGTACAATGTCTGTTGAGGATTTCATCAGCATGGCTAAGGAAGAAATTGATTCTAAAAAGAGAGATTGATTCCGGAATAATATATAAAAGGTCATCAGTCTGTTGCGGGCTGATGACCTGATCTTTAAAACGGAGGAAATACCATGACCGATAAAGAAAAAGCAGAAAAGGCTGTGGAGCTGCTGGAAAAAGAATACCCTGATGCTGTTTGCTCTCTTGTTTACACAGATCCGCTTCAGCTTCTTATTGCCACACGGCTTGCTGCACAGTGCACCGATAAAAGAGTAAATACGGTGACCCCTGCCCTGTTTGAACGCTTCCCGGATGCCAAAGCCTTTGCGGAAGCAAATGTTGAAGAAATTGAAGCACTGATTAAAACCTGCGGTCTGTATAAAACAAAGGCAAGAGATATTTCTGCAATGGCAAAGATGCTTTGCAGCGAATATGGCGGAATCGTTCCGGATACTATTGAGGAGCTTATCAGACTTCCGGGTATTGGAAGAAAAACAGCTAATCTTGTTGTCGGAGATATCTACGGCAAACCCGCAGTCGTCGTTGACACCCACTGTATAAGAATCACTTCAAGACTTGGCTTTCACAATATAAAGGATGCCGCAAGGATCGAGAAAATACTTCGTCCTCTGCTTCCTCCGGATAAATCAAACGATTTTTGTCATCGTCTTGTAATTCACGGCAGAGCAGTATGTACAGCGAGAAAGGCAATTTGCGAAAACTGCTGCATGAAAGAAATATGCAATCATTACAACAATATTCTTACTGAAAGAAATACATGAAATATAAAAAGGACCGTTACCATATTAAAGTAACGATCCTTTATTTTTGCAGAATATAAAGACTTATCAGTCCTTAGCTTCTTCCTTTTCCTCTTTGTCCTCAGACTTTGTCTCTTCTTCTTTTGTATCGTTTGCTGCACCGAAGATATTGAATCTGAAAAGCTTTGACTCGTCCTCAGGCTTTGAACACTCGATATGAGCATTGCTGATCTTACCGCCTTCGATAAGCTGTGTAAGACCTATAAGCTGACAAAGTTTACTCTTAAGATTAAGACGGTCACCCTCGTCTGTTACAAGGAAAACATTGCCTTCACATTTATCGATCTCTGCAAGGAAAGCCTGGACTTCTACATCATGTAATTCAATTGTTGCCATTTAAAAAACCTCCTTAAAGTTACACCGGTCTGTTATATCTGACCGGGACAATGTTTTCAGATCATCTGATCTGTTATCCGGGTGTTTTCTTACCCGCTGAGTTTATTATAACACATTATAATTTATTGTCAATTGGTTTTTTAAAATTTTTAGGTTCTGTTTTTATTGAATATGCAGCAATATCAGTGTTGAATTTTATTTAAAATACACAAAGGATTAAAAAGTATACATTTTATACGTTTCAGGTGACGATTATTAGTTTATTATTCTGCCGTCACTTATAACTATCTGGCGATCAGCTAAAGCTGCGATGTTTATATCATGGGTAATCATTACAACAGTCACACCACTGTTGTTCATTTTCCTGATGATCGAAAGAACTTCCTCGCCGGATGCCTTATCAAGACTTCCGGTTGGTTCATCTGCAAGCAAAAGCTCAGGTGAAACAGCTATTGCCCTTGCTATGGCTGTACGCTGCTGCTGTCCTCCTGACATTTCATTAGGAAGATGCTTTATCCTTTCTGACAAACCTACACATTCAAGCGCTTCCTGTGCTATCCTCTCTCTTTCGGTTTTATTTATTCTTTTATAAAGCAGCGGCAGCTCTACATTTTCAATAGCGGTCAGAGAAGGCAGAAGGTTAAAGCTCTGAAATACAAATCCGATTTTACTGCTTCTTATCCTTGTCATTTCACTGTCATTCATTTTGCATACATCTTTTCCATCAAGCAGGTACTGACCGCTTTCCGCTCTGTCAAGACAACCGATAATATTCATTAATGTGGATTTCCCGGAGCCTGACTGACCTGTCACTGCAACAAATTCTCCTTTATAAACATTCATACTGATATCATCAAGCACTTTCAATGCATTGGTTTTTTTATTGTATATTTTGCTAAGATGATTGATCCTTATTATCTCATTCATATTATAATCACACCTGTATTATCATTAATATCAAACCGGAAGAACTGATTTATCGGTTCAATACTATTATTGACCAGACAGGCAAAAATATAAGACAGTATCCTGCATAAATTCAGATACTGTCTTTAAAATTATTTTTTTGGCTTTTTAAATACCATTGTATCACCGCTCCGGAACTTTTTCATATCATACTCAGTATCTGATATCCTATCTGTTGGTTTATCGTGTGACACCTTTGATCTGACATTGGTTTTCCTTTTCGGTGAAACATAGGTTACTTCACTTTCATACAATCGTTTTCCTTGTACAGGACGGGTTTTTCTTCTTGGAGCCTGAACATATGTGACATCTTCGTCAGTACGCTGCTTCATCATCGGCTTATGCTGCTTTTTTGCTGACTTTGCAAAGGTCACTGACTGCTCAGTGGTTTCAGATTCCCGAGAAACTGAGGCAGCAGTTTTTTTCTTCGATTCAGGAGATGGTCTGCGTATCGGTTCATCATATGAGCTTTCACGGTTCAACTGTCTGTTTTCCTGTGTTGGTCTCCTGTATTCACTTCTTGCAGCTCTGGCTTCTGTGTCATTTCCTCTGTTCTCAGCTTTTACACGTCTGTTTGCTGGAGTACGATTATTCTTAACTGAATGTATTTTTTCTCTTGTTTGCTGATTTCTTCTGCGTTGTGCAGATGTACTTCGCTGATGTGAAGTTCTAAGTGCTGCAGCGGCACTGCGGTTTGTTCTTCTGACATCTATAACAAGAATATAGAAAGCAAAAAGACCAATTACAGCTATATCAATCAATATAATCAATATCGTAATGAAAGTATATCCGGCAGAAAATCCCTGCTCCTTATCTGAATTATCCGAAGGAGAGATATATTCATTATAAGAAGGAAGATTTTTAATATTATCACTTTTTTTACTGTTGCGTTGTGCATACTCATCAAGATATAGATTGTTCTCACTGTAAATCACGAGCTTTGGAACCTGATTGAATGCACTGTCAAGGAGATCCTTCGGATTGCTGTAAAATACAGCCTCCCCCATATTTACACAATCACCAAATGAGTTTTCATTGATAACAACATCGCCATTGAATTCAACCCTGAGCAAATTCTTACATCCTGCAAAAGCATCCTTTTCTATAACGGTAACATTTTTAGGAAATACGATCCTCTTAAGCTTAGTACAATCCTTAAAAGAGGCTTCACCGATCTTTTTTACACCGTCACCTAACATTACACTGCCGAGAGAAGTACAATGCTCAAAGGCGCTCTTATTTATTGCCGTAACATTCTTTGGGATCTTTATCTCCTCAAGACCGCTGTTTGAGAAACAATAATCGTCTATAACACTTAATCTTTCAGTCAGGTCTATTTTTTTAAGAGCCTTGCATCCATAGAATGCTCTTTTCCCTATTCTTTCAATTGATGCCGGCATATAGATATTATCCAGCTTTTCACAGCCTTCAAATGCTGAATTCTGTATTACACTGACTGAACTGGGAAGCATCACATTTTTCAGCTTTTTATTTCCTGCAAAGGCATAGCTGCCGACCGTTTTTATGCTGTCAGGCACACTTTTTATTTCAGACTCCCCGATATATTTTATCAGTATACCGTCACCGATGGTAACAAAATCACCCTTTTGATTACTCATCCATTTTGTGTTTTCAAGCGCATAGCCTCCGAAATATCTGAGCGACTTCGGTATCTGCGGACTTGATAGCTTTGTACAGTTTACAAAGGCATAATCTCCGATAGTATCAACGCTGTTAGGAACAACTGTCTTTTCAAGTGATGAACAATCTGCAAATGCAAATTTTCCGACAGACAGAATTCCGTCATCAAGGCTCAGCTCCTTCAGAGAACTGCACCCCGAAAATGCAGATTCGCCGATTGTTTTGACACTGCCGGATATATGTACCTTGTTAAGAGAACTGCAGCCCGAAAACGCTGCTGTATCTATAGACTTAATTGTCCCGGAAATGTCAAGCTCTTTAAGCTTCTGATTATCCTTGAACGCAGCTGCTCCTATTGAAACGACTGCACAGTTATTTACCTCATCCGGTACGGAAACATAAAGACTTTGTCCGACATAGCTGATTATCTCTGCGCTTTTTCCGTCATCGGAAATAACGTATTTAAAATCACCGTTATCCACTATATCCTTAGCCCGGACTTTTTCTGCTGACATCATACAAAGTGATAATGCTGCAGCAGACAATACTGCTGTTATTTTAATGGCATTTACGCCCATTATTTCACTCCTCTTCAGGTATGATTCCGGATATTAATACCGACTAAAGATATGTTAACATAATATTCCTTATTTTGCAAGTCCCGCCCAGCGTGACACTGGACCCTTGATTCAAGGCTTATTCAGTCTGATAAAGATTTCCCGGGCACCGCCATGCCTTTTTAGCCTGAACTGCTGACATCATTTCTGATTTACCGGCGGGCTCGAGGCAAGTGCCCTCGGGGTGCTGCACCAAAAACACATTATTGCTTCACTACGTTTCGCTCAGTGTTCAGAACAACTGATCTATTTCTGCGATTCTGATTTCTTGTGAACGAAGCTTTCAAAACGGATATTATTACGTTTTTCTGCAACCGAATCTTATTTTCTGTTATCAATATTATATCTGTATTCCTTCGGTGTCATATTATACTTTTTCTTGAAAATCCGGTTGAAATATGAAAGGTTGGTTATGCCTATACTTGCGGCTACTTCAGTAATCTGCATACTAGTTGTCAAAAGAAGATTAGTTGCAATATTCAGCCGGTAATCATTGATATATTCGATACAGGTCATTCCCATGTATTTTTTGAAGAAACGCATGAAATAATGCTTACTGAGATCGACACTTGATGCAAGCTCGTCGATCGTTATCGTTCTCATATAATTTGAATCTATGTAATCGAGGATAGTCTTTATATTCCGGGTAGTATTATCCTTCATATTTGATTCATGCTCTTCAGGTATCAGAAAATACTTGAATAGAATGTAAAACAAATTGTATAGCTCCGATTTTATCCTTATCTCGAAGAATTCGTCTTTATTATCATAAATAGAAATCAGAGTTTTTACACTCTGCTGCAAAAGCTCATAATTCGGAAAATCTGACGAAATAACAATAGGATTGATATACATATTATCAAGAAACGGTGTAAAATACTTTATCGAACACGCATCAGTATTGTTGCTTGTCAGCATACTTGAATTAAAGATTATACTTCTGAAAATGGTTCTTTTATTGTCTATTATCCTGAAAGAATGAAGAACGCAGGGATTGATAAGTATAATATCACCCTTTTTTACATGATATCTTTCTAAATCAACAAATTCTTCATATTCTCCGCTTTCCACGTAAACTATTTCCATCTCATCATGCCAATGCATAGGATAAGTTGTGTAGAAATCCGGCATTATCGTATTAACCGCAACAAACGGAAGCAGAAAATCTCCCTTTTGGCCTGTTGTTTCCTTCAGACTCTGACGGTCTTCGTGATACATATAGCTATAACTCCTCTCATAATTTTCTATGATAACAAATGGCTTTTTCCCTCAATCCTGCTTATAATTTTACAAATTATTTCAATCAAGGAATCTGATAAAATCAGAAGAAGGTAAATATGGTATTTTAAACTAATATTATAATATCACAGATTGGAAAAGTACCAATTATTTATAATACAATAGTATTATAATACGACTTTACATTTTCATCAATAGAAGTAAAATGCTTATTTTAATATTATAATATTAATTATATCATATCTCATGCAATGATGATATGTAAGAATAAACAATAAATATTTGTTTTTTAATAATCAGAATAAAATACACATCATTTTATTGTCACTTCATTAGTATGACCTGAATCCGTGAAACTCATTATTGGTTGTTCTGAAAAACGGACGGCGGCAGGCGTGCTGCGCACTCCTGCCGCCTGGCTGAAATAAAAACCCGGAAGGTTTTAAAAAACGATTTAATTCAATTTCACGGATTCAGGTATGAATAAAAAGCTGATCTGGAAATAAGATTTGTTTCCTTTCTGTACAAGGAAAAGAGTTAGCAATTACTTAATTCATTTAAACAGGCAATATGTATTATAAAAAAATTATAAATTTGAATTATCAGATTATAATTAATGCAAAATCAGTTAAATTTTCATGAATAATTGAATTATTCTGACGGATTCGGCTTTTACTCTTGTAAAAATTGATATCATATGATATAATATATTTGTTTATACTATCTGTCAGATATCATATTCAGATTTCAGTCAGATAAATCTGTTATGATATAAATTTCAGGGTCTGATAAAGACTTGTTAAAAGGAGAGGAATACCAGATGTATAAGATTGTCAGAAAAAAAGAGTTAAACCCGACAGTTACACTTATGGAAATTGAAGCTCCGCTTATCGCAAAAAAAGCTGAGCCAGGTCAGTTTATCATTTTCAGAGCAAAAGAGGACAGTGAACGAGTTCCCTTGACTATCGCTGATTTTGATCGTGAAAAAGGCACTGTTACAATCATTTTTCAGATCGTCGGCGGCGCAACAATGGAACTTAATACTCTGAATGAAGGTGACAGCCTTCAGGATTTCGTAGGTCCTCTCGGAAAAGCAAGTGAAACAGACGGACTTAAAAAAGTAGCTGTTGTCGGAGGCGGCGTAGGATGCGCTATTGCTTATCCTATTGCAAAAAAACTCCATAATCTCGGCTGCGAGGTTCACAGTATCGTTGGCTTCAGAAACAAGGATCTTGTCATTCTTGAAGACGAATTCAAGGCAGCAAGCAACAAGCTCTGCATGATGACAGATGATGGCAGCTATGGTACCAAGGGTCTTGTTACAAACGCTCTCGAAGAGCTTATAAAAGAAGGCAATCAGTATGATGAAGTGATCGCTATCGGACCTGTCATTATGATGAAATTTGTATCTCAGCTTACAAAAAAATACAATATCAAAACGATCGTAAGCATGAACCCCATTATGATCGATGGCACAGGAATGTGCGGCGGCTGCCGTCTTACTGTCGGCGGTGAGACGAAATTTGCCTGTGTTGACGGTCCTGATTTTGACGGACATCTCGTTGATTTTGACGAGGCTATGCACAGGGGTACAATGTACAGAGATTTTGAAACTCATGCTCGTGAATCATCATGCAATCTTCTTAATAAGGAGGTAAAATAATAATGGCAGTACAGAGAAATATGGATCCTAAAAAATGTCCTATGCCCGTTCAGGATCCTATGGTAAGAAGAAATAATTTTGATGAGGTAGCTCTCGGATATACATATGAAATGGCAGTAAATGAGGCTAAAAGATGCCTTAACTGCAAAAACAAGCCCTGTACAACAGGCTGTCCTGTTCAGATCGACATTCCGGCTTTTATTGAAAGAGTTGCAAATGAAGATATGGAAGGTGCATATCAGATAATCGCAAAGTCAAGCTCTCTTCCGGCTGTCTGCGGACGTGTATGTCCCCAGGAAAAACAGTGCGAAAGCAAATGTGTAAGAGGTATCAAGGGTGAATCTGTTGGTATCGGAAGACTTGAAAGATTTGTTGCTGACTGGCACAGGGAAAACTGCAAGGAGGCACCTGAAATGCCTGCTCAGAACGGTCACAAGGTTGCTATAATCGGTGCAGGTCCCAGCGGTCTGACAGCAGCAGGTGATCTTGCAAAGCTTGGATACAAGGTTACAGTTTATGAAGCTCTCCACCTTGCAGGCGGCGTACTTGTTTATGGTATCCCTGAATTCAGACTTCCGAAAATAATCGTACAGAAGGAAATTGACAACCTCAAGGCAATCGGCGTTGACGTTGAAACAAATATGGTAATCGGTAAGGTTCTTACTATTGACGAGCTTTTCGATATGGGCAATGAGGCAGTTTATATCGGAAGCGGTGCCGGTCTCCCCCGCTTTATGAATATTCCCGGCGAAAGTCTCAAGGGCGTTTACTCAGCTAATGAATACCTGACAAGAATCAATCTTATGAAAGCCTACAAGGAAGGCAGCAAGACTCCGATCAAGCACAGCAAAAAGGTTGCTGTTGTCGGCGGCGGAAACGTTGCAATGGATGCCGCAAGAAGTGCCAAGAGAATGGGTGCTGAAGAGGTTTATATCGTATACCGCCGTGGCATGGAGGAGCTTCCTGCAAGAAAGGAAGAAGTCGAGCACGCTGAGGAAGAAGGTATTATCTTCAGAACACTTACAAATCCTGTTGAAGTGCTTGGAAATGAAGCCGGCGAAGTTTGCGGCATGAAATGTGTTGAAATGGAACTCGGCGAGCCTGACGCAAGCGGCAGACGCAGACCCATTGTTAAAGAGGGCAGCGAATTTGTTCTTGATGTTGATACAATGATCATGTCTATCGGAACAAGCCCGAATCCGCTTATCAGAAGTACAACTCCCGGTCTTGAAACTAACAGCAGAGGCTG
>CACWVH010000033.1 GCA_902764235.1 uncultured Ruminococcus sp. | reverse complement strand
CTGCCGCCGTCCCCAAATATCTCCCCCTTCCCTTTGGGAAGGGGGACGGGGGGATGGGTGGGAAAAGCTGCACCTTATGGGTGAGCAACTATTTGACCTTAAATGCATAAAACTGCGCATTCTCTCCCGGATTTTCATAACAAACCAAAATGAGTTACACGGATTCGGGTATTTGTTAAGTTGATGACATTGCCCTTGCCGGATAAAAGTCATCTGATTGTAAAATATTAAAAAGCCTTGATTTATGCAGTTCTGCAAAGCAACTATTTTTTCATTTATTGCTTACTTATAAAAGTATATGTTTTTCCATCCTCGAAGGAGGTTATCTTAAATAATGAGCCGCTGTATTCATAATTGCCCTCAAGAATGATCCTGTAAGGCGTTTTCTCTGACATAAAGGTCGCTGTATGATCGTCATAGCTGAAATAACCGTATTCCTCGCCGTTTGCGGTAATCTGCTTGACACATATATCGCCCAAATAGTATTTGTCAAAATCTATATACAGATCAAGCTGACTGCAACACCATATTCCCCTCGTGGGAACAGCTTCATCTTCATTGCTTCCTGCTGAATTGAAGCCCAAAAACGGGCTTCCGGTATACACTGTAAATATAACAGCCGGAACAAAAACAAGAAGCACCATAATACCTGCAATTATATATGTTAAAGCCGCTTTCAGCTTACTTCTGCCTTGGTATACACTGTGATAGCCTGTTTCATTATTAAACCTGCCTGCGTATGAGTTTTCAAATATACTATCCGGGATATCAGGCACATCAGTTTTATCCAGTTCTTCGATCAGGTTCTTTTCCCATTCCTCATGCTTCATTGATGCCGCCCTCCTTCCGGTAGTATTTTCTGAGCTTATCTGCTGCCCGTCTGTATATAGTCCTTACACGTGTATATGGGAGACCGATTATCCCGGCTATCTCCTTCTGACTTATGCCGCTGTATACATAAAGCACCACTATCTGACGCTCGGTATCATCAAGCAGACTGAGCGCCTCGGGCAGCTCTGAATCCTCATACCGGTCAGTAACGCTGATGGTGTCAATATACGGATCAATATCTGTCTTTTGCACCTTGTTTTCTGTCTGCAATACCCTGTATGATATGTAACGCACTGCGCTGTAAAGCCAGCTTTCCGGATTGATTATTTCCCTGAAGCTTTTTGCAGACATAAGACTCAGAAAGAATTCCTGCGTTACCTCCTGGGCAATCTCATGGTTCTTTACTATTGACAAGGAAAAAATATACAGCCGTCTGTGATAAGCTTCGTACAATCCCTTTAAAGCGTCCCTGTCGCCCCGGGAAATACGTTTAAGGCAGGGTTTCAGTTCAAACCCTGATGTATTTTCTGACACATTACAGCCCTCCTTTTTTGCAGTATTGCAATCAGTTATTTTCCGCTTATTCCCGGCTCTGCTGCCTGTTCCTCCGGAGCATTGCCAGGACTGCTGCCTCTGTAATATAAGTGTAAAAAATTCTGCCTTTGGCGTGGAATTTCAAAAATAATATTATTAAGCCCATTAAAAAAATGTAATATAATGCTGACTATTTCATGCAGGATGGAAAATAACAATTACCTTTCCTTACCTTACCTTACAAAAATGTAAGGTTAATGTAATATTATTCTATGGTACGCAAGATGACGGATCTGGTATAATTAAGTCAATGAAAGATGCTGCGGTGAGGATCCGCAACCCCCATTCCGGTGAATTGCCGCAGCTGAATTTTATGAAATTGAAAGGAGCAGATGACAATGGCTGCTATACTCGAGGTTCAGGACGTAGAAAAATATTACGGTAACAAATCTAATCTTACAAAGGCGATCGACAAAATGTCATTCACAGTTGAAAAGGGAGAATTCGTCGGCATTATGGGTGCCAGCGGTTCGGGAAAAACAACTCTCCTCAACTGTATATCCACTATCGACAGAGTTTCCTCGGGTAAGATATGCATTGGTGATACTGATATTACAACACTTAAGGGCGATAATGTCAATAAGTTCCGCCGGGAAAAGCTCGGATTTGTATTTCAGGATTTCAATCTGCTGGATACTCTCACTTCCTATGAAAACATTGCTCTTGCTCTTACTATCCGCAGGACGCCTGCCGGGGAAATTGACGGTCTTGTACGTCAGATAGCTGATAAGCTGGGTATCACCCATGTACTTGACAAATATCCGTATCAGATGTCAGGCGGTGAAAAGCAGCGTACAGCCTGTGCCCGTGCTATTGTGACCCAGCCTGAGCTTATCCTTGCAGATGAACCCACAGGCGCTCTCGACAGCAAATCCGCAAGACAGCTTATGTCTGCCCTCGGTCAGCTTCATACAGACCTGGGCGCAACAATACTTATGGTAACACACGACGCTTTCACTGCTTCGTATACACAGCGCATCCTCTTTATCAAGGACGGTAAGATCTTCAACGAGATCGTCAGAGGTGATGATGACCGCAAACGCTTCTTTGAAAAGATCATAGACGTTCAGACAGTTCTCGGAGGTGAATCAAGCGATGTTATCTAAGCTTGCTTTAAGAAATATGCGCCGTTCGATCAGGGATTATTCCATATATTTCCTGACACTCGTTTTTGGTATCGCTATTTTCTATATGTTCAATACACTCGGTTCACAGGAGGTTCTGGAAAATTTTTACCGGCTTTCAGCTGAAAAAGCAGCTTCTGCAACCACAGGAACAACTACAAAAAGCATCTTCGCCGCACTTGAATCAATGCTCGGCTATGTTTCGGTATTCGTAGCAGCAATACTCGGATTTCTTGTGGTTTATGCAAACACCTTTATGATCCGCAGACGTAAAAAGGAATTCGGCGTTTATCTTACCCTCGGCATGAGCAGAATGACCATCACAAGGCTCCTTCTTCTTGAAACTCTGATCGTCGGACTTTTCTCACTTGCAGCAGGACTTTTGATCGGTGTTCTTTTCTCCCAGCTGATGAGCGTATTCGTTGTACAGCTTTTCGGAATGGAATCAGCCGGCGCAACCTTTGTATTTTCCTTTGATGCAATGGTCAAGACCTGCATTTATTTCGGCATAGTCTTTGTTTTCACACTTCTTGTAAACCTTCTGACGGTTTCAGAAAAAAGACTTATCCGCCTGCTCAATGCAAGCAAGCGTGCACGTACCGATGATGTCCGTCATCCTACACTTTCATTTATCGGCTTTATTATCGGTATGATCGTAGTTATCGGCGGATACATTTACACAGGATTGAACCACAATAAGCTTATGTCTTCGCCTGAAGCTCTGCTCGGTCATATCGCAGTGCTCCTTCCGCTGATCGTTATCGGTTCTCTGCTTATCATTGTTTCAATTTCCGGATTTTTGATTAGCCTTCTCAATCTCAGCAAAAAATTCCGTATGACAGGACTTAATGTTTTTGTCATAAAGCAGCTGGGCAGCAAGTTTCATTCCACAGTTCTGTCAATGACTGTCACCACACTTATACTTACAATTACTCTCAGCACGATCTCCGGTGCATTTTCGATCACAAACGCATGGCGCACACAGATAAATCAGAATTATCCGGTAGATCTGTTTATCACACGTAATTATACTCTCGAGGCTGACAAGATAAACAGCTCTGACAATAAGGTCGGCTCTATCTATGAAGAAATGAAAGCAGTCGGCTTTGATATGAGTCTGTTGTCCGAATACAGCGAATTTACTGTAAACTTCAGCCCCGATGTGCCCCTTACGCTCTTATTCGATGAATCAGATTTTTATGAGCTGAAAAACAACAAGCAGCTTGAACTGACAGATAGCTACAGTGAGAATAACAACACTTACGATTCATATTTCTCCTCACCTGTTGAAAACATTATTTTCCAGAGCGAATACAACAAGCTCAAGGAGCTTTATCACCTTCCCGGGCTTTCTCTTAAAAAGAACGAATATGCATATATGAGCAATATGGAAGGCTACAAAAACATAATGAACCGCAAGCTTTCAGAGGGATACAAATTTGACCTTCTCGGCACGACTTATACACCTGCAAGAAACAGCGTTATCGTCAGCCCCATGTATCCGTCCTTTGCAGCAATGAACAAGGGAGTGCTTGTGCTGCCTGACGGAGCAAAGATATACTCCACAGAAGAAATAAAAAATACTCCTCTGATGCATACGGATATACTTATAGCAAACTATGACCTGAGCAAAAATCAGAAGGATCAGATCGACATGATGTTCAACGGCGGTATCAGTCTTAATATGACCGAAAGTCTTCTTGAGGTCCATGTCACAGACAACCCTGAATATATGAATCTTTGGGTCAAGCTTGGTGAAAGAGCTGTCATAGAAGAGGATACCGACTCAGAGGATCAGGAAGAATCCGAATTTGAAGATGAGGAGATTTTCGGTGAGGAATTCGGTCCCAGAAGTATGTACATATACCAGCCCTATTCACGTTATATAGATGCTGAGCTTGAGCTTGACACAAATTCATGCGTGCTGTTCATTGCTCTTTACATCGGACTTATATTCCTCATGGCGTGCACCGCAGTTCTCGGACTCAAGCAGCTCAGCGACAGTGCAGACAACAAGGAGCGCTACATTATCCTTCGCCGTATCGGCTGCAGCGAGAAGATGATAAACAATGCCTTCCTCAGACAGCTGTTATTCTTCTTCCTCATGCCGCTTGTTCTGGCGCTCATACATTCAGGCTCGATATTGTTTATCACAACCATAACCATGAATACCTTCCTCAGGACAGACCTGCTCGTAAGCTCGATATTATTTACCATGGGAATCCTTTGTGCAATATATATCAGCTTTATGATCGTTACATGGCTCGGCTGCAAGCGCATGATACATGACGTTTCAAAGCCCGAGAAAACAGAATAAAAAGCCCTGAAGTCATAAAAAGACCGCCCGGACATACAGCCGGACGGTCTTGATTTTATGTTTTTATTATTTCATCCTTAGATAACTGTCACCTTGCAGCTTGATTCCTTGCCATTGTAGGTGCGTACTGTTATATACGCTGTGCCCTTTTTCATTGCCTTGAAGCTGCCTGTCCAGTTTGTTTTTGTCATTTTGACAACAGAGCTGTTGCTTGTGCGGAAGGTACGTGCTGCGCAGCCTGCGTCTGACGGTATGGATGCGCTGAGAGTCGCTGTCTGACCGACTTTCAGTGTAAGTGCCTTTTTGCTGATCGTTACCTTTGACGGAGCTTTCTTTACTGTCACCTTGCAGGTGCTTTCCTTGCCGTTATATGAGCGTACTGTTACATATGCGACACCCGGCTTTACGCCTACGAAATCACCCTGCCAGTCTGTACGTGTCATTTTAACGATACTGCTGTTGCTTGTGCGGTAGGTGCGCTTTGAGCAGGCTGAGCCATTCGGTACAGAAGAACCAAGAGTGAATTTCTCACCGACTCCTATAGTTACGATACCCTTTGTAAGCGTAATCTTTGAGGGAGCATTCTTTACAGTTACTTTACAGCTTGCGGTTTTGCCATTAGAATCCTTAGCTGTTATTGTTGCGGTGCCGTTGTTCTTTGCTGTCACCTTACCAGCGGATACTGCTGCAATATTAGAATTGCTTGAAGACCATAATACGCTCTTATTTGCAGTAAGCTTATAATTTTCTCCTTTTCCGACTGACACAGAGGTTTTATTGAGTTTCGGAGCTATTGGCATAGATTTCGGATCCACTATTGTTATAGCGTAATCTATATCGCTAAAACTACTCTTGTCTACTCTTAAATAATAAGTTCCACTGCTCAAAGGAATATTATCAGTTGTTTTTGTCGTTTCATTTCCATTAAAGTACCATGAATAAAGTTCTGAGTTTGTAATATCATCTTTAAAAAGTCTTACTTCCCAATAACTATAGCCACTGTCTATATATTTATGATTAAACTTGATTTTTACATTAGTTTTTTCTTTAATTGAAAATTTATAAAAGTCGGAATCATAATAATCATTAATTGATCCTTTGAATTCAGAATTAACCTTAACACTTGTCGCAGACTCAAAAACATTATTTAGTTCTTTCTCCCAATTCAATGCTGCAACGGCATTAACTGTAATGCAATAATCAATATCCGAAAAAGAGTCCTTTTTTACTCGTAAATAATACGTCCCCTTTGGTAAACCTACATTACATGACGTTCCGTTTTTTAGATTTCCTTTCCAATAAGTTGTCATTATTTCAGTATTCTCGTTATCATCCTTATATAATACAACTTCCCAATAATTATAACCACTATCGATATAATCATGTTTAAAACTCAGGCTGACCATCGAGTCACTGCTTAATGTAAATTTGTAATAATCGGAATCATAATAATCCCCTATTGAACCATAAAAAGCTTTATTCGGATATACTCTTGTTGCTGTCTCAAACACATCGTTTTTTTCTTTTTCCCAACTGGATGTGGTTGTAGCATTAAGTGAAAATGTATATTGGATTTCAGAATAACTATCTTTTTCAATCATAATATAGTACGTACCTTTTGGAAGACCGATATTTACAGAGTTCTGTGTTTTTTTATTTCCTTGAAACCAATAATTGAATAATTCGGTATTTTCGTTATCATCATTGTAAATATGTGCTTCCCAATATGATGATGAACTATCAATAAAATTATGTGAAAACTTTATATTAACCTTTGAATCATTACTTAATGTGAATTTGTAATAATCTTTGTCATAATAATCCGAAATGCTATCCTTATAGTCTGTATTTACGTTGATCCTCATAGCGTTATCAAAACTACTGCCTGCCGCACTCGCTTCGATGCCCATATCCGTTACCTGCGGAATCACTGCCACGCCTGTGCAAAGCATTGCCGCCGACAGCAAAACCGCACCAGCTTTTTTCATCAGACCTTTTAATGTCATAAATAAAACCTCCTTAAAAATCATGTATGCCGCTGTATCTTAATAGGTACAGCGATACCTAAACTCACTTTTATTATATAGTTTTTTCATAATATTGTCAACAAAAATATAAATATTATACAAAAAAGCAGTGCAAGACTTAAAACCTGCACTGTTTTTCCATTTTAATTATTATACCACTGTCACCTTGCAGCTTGATTCCTTGCCATTGTAGGTGCGTACTGTTACATATGCTGTGCCCTTTTTCATTGCCTTGAAGCTGCCTGTCCAGTTTGTTTTTGTCATTTTGACAACAGAACTGTTGCTTGTGCGGAAGGTACGTGCTGCGCAGCCTGCGTCTGACGGTATGGATGCGCTGAGGGTCGCTGTCTGACCGACTTTCAATGTAATAGCCTTTTTGCTGATTGTAACACTTGACGGAGCTTTCTTTACTGTCACCCTGCAGGTGCTTTCCTTGCCGTTATATGAGCGTACTGTTACATATGCCACACCCGGCTTTACGCCTACAAAATCACCCTGCCAGTCTGTACGTGTCATTTTAACGATACTGCTGTTACTTGTGCGGTAGGTTCTCTTTGAGCAGGCTGAGCCATTCGGTACAGAAGAACCAAGAGTGAATTTCTCACCTACGCCAATAGTTACAATACCCTTTGTAAGCGTAATCTTTGAGGGGGCATTCTTTACAGTTATGGTGCAGGCTTTTTCAAGTCCGTCAGAAGTCGCAGCTGTAATATATACTTTTCCGCTGCTTACTGCTGTAACATTGCCGTTTTTGTCAACCTTCGCTATATGTGATGCCGAGGTTTTCCAGCTTACGGACAGATTTGAAGTAAGCCTGAATTTTTCACCTTTGCCAAGCGTTATTGCTGATTTATTTAAGGTAAGATTTATCTGATGATTCCGGAAAATATTGATTCCGGAACATTCAGCATTGAAGCCGATACCTGAACCGTTGACAGTTTTTGTTTCCGAGATAGTGTTGTTTTTTATATTAATTTTCTTTGAGCCGATACAGTATACTGCGTAATCATCGCAGTTGTAAACTGAATTGCTGCTGACGGTCACATCAGATGCTTTTGCAAGATCTATGCCAAAGGATTTACAACCCATGATTTTATTGGAAGCTACCTTTGAATATCGGCTCAGCTTTTTATCTTCTTCCACACTTTCAACAGGTCCCGGAACAAAGAATATACCTATTTCTCCGCAGTTTTTCAAAGTACAATTCTCTATACTTGTTCGTGATGAAGCAGAACTATGGATACCGTTCGTGCCTATATCCTTAAAATCGTTCTTATAGATACTGACGCTATCGCTCAGGTTAACCACTGTGCCGTAATTTTCGGTGTTTGTCACAGAATTGCCCTCATAAGTTTTACCGTTATATTTAAACGGCTTTCCAACATTCGCACCATCGCATTCCATTACCATAATGCCAACACCGGAGCGTGATTCTCCCCTCAGCTCATCATAATCAAGCTTATCATTCATCTTGATATTCTTTACTGTATTCCCGGTAATATTACAGGGCTCAGAACAGCGTACACATTTTATCCCGTCACCCTTTGCGCCGTTTACCTTGTTGCCTATTATACCAAGACCTGTCATTTTAATATCTGTCATGTTGCCCTGGGCATCATTCGTTCCTCCGTAAACACAGATAGCATGACCGTCTGTATTATTAAAGGTATTTCCGAAAACTGTTATATTCATTCCGCTGTATGTATATATTGCCTGACTTTTCGTATTGTTGAATTTGCAGTTCCTGATCTCGGAGAAAATACAATTATACATAAACACGACTCCATAATCAAATGATCCGCCGCCGTTTATTGTCACCGAATCCAAATTAACATTTTCCGCATTAGACACCTTGAGCAGCCTTGTGTCCCTGCCCAAATTATATTTTCCTCCCCTGAGTTCAAAATCCCCCATTGCGTAGCTTAAAAAAACAATATCGGCATTACTGTTTATAACTGCCTCGGAGGCGTCAATGATCAAACCGCCGTAAATGTCTATTGTATTATCTATTTTAAAAGTTCCTTTAAGCTTTACTGTTTTTTGTGGCCCATAGCTTGAATACCAATATCTATTATCATAAAACGTTTTACGAATGTCCTCGGCAGTCGCACCCTTTCCTGCGTCAAGCACGACCGTTTTCTGTTCCTCCGCAGCGGAAGCATTAATGTCTGCTGATGCTGAAAGAGCAGGCATCCAGACGGCTATACTTCCACAAAAAATCAAAACACTCATCATAACAGAAGCTAATTTTTTTAATTTCATTATAAGACCTCCTGACATTTCCTTGTCAGAGCTGATTTCACTTTCAAAAATGAAAACAATCTCCTTATTAGTTCAATTATAACAATTATATCGTTCACTGTCAACAAAGCTCTGACTATTTCAACAAATCCCTTCTTATCCCTTTCATCTGATTTTTAAGCGTTATATTTTTTATTCATATACTCAAACTTCCCACTTGATATTATACTGTCGAAATAGTTGGCTTATTATCAGGCGAAAAGAAAACAACCAAAGTTGTTGAAAGTACAATTAATACTTGGATTGAACAGTAAAATGGTGTAAACAATCTCATTATCGAATAAACCATACTAAAGCATATACCCAGGCTGTTCTTATATGCTTCACTTTTTATTGTAATGAGATAATACAGCAGTTAGTCACAACAAACTGCGTGAAAAAATGTGTAAAATGACAAGTGATTTATTTTTTGTTCATTTTTTGAAGCTTAATTCCGCATTTTCCTGCTTTTCTTTACTCAAAAATGCAAGTTTACAAAAAAAAGTTGCAAAAAATTTCAAAATGTACTTGATTATCAGGTCAAAGTGTGATAAAATATGTTTTGCGTGATAATAAAGCTTTGAAAGGCTGCATTATCCGGTGGAACGACTATTTATTAATAATAATTTTTTAAGGAGTGACCATAATGTCATATGTAAGCGAAGTACTTGAAAAAGTAATTGAAAAAAACCCCGCTCAGCCGGAATTTGTTCAGGCTGTCAAGGAAGTTCTCGAATCTCTTGAGCCTGTTATCGAGGCTAATCCCCAGTATCAGAACGAGGCTATCCTCGAAAGAATCACAGAGCCTGAAAGACAGCTTATGTTCAGAGTTCCGTGGGTTGACGACAACGGTAAGGTACAAGTAAACCGCGGCTTCCGTATCCAGTTCAACAGTGCTATCGGTCCGTACAAGGGCGGTCTCAGACTCCACCCCTCAGTAAACCTCGGTATCATCAAATTCCTCGGCTTCGAGCAGATCTTCAAGAACTCACTTACAGGTCTTCCGATCGGCGGCGGCAAGGGCGGCTCTGACTTCGACCCCAAGGGCAAGAGCGACAGAGAGGTTATGGCTTTCTGCCAGAGCTTTATGACAGAGCTGTTCAGACATATCGGCGCTGATACAGACGTTCCTGCCGGTGATATCGGTACAGGTGCAAGAGAGATCGGCTACCTCTTCGGTCAGTACAAGAGACTCAAGAACCAGTATGAGGGCGTTCTCACAGGTAAGGGTCTTACCTACGGCGGTTCACTCGCTCGTACAGAGGCAACAGGCTATGGTCTCCTTTACATCACAGAGGAGCTTCTCAAGGATCACAACATCGACATCAAGGGTAAGACAGTTTGCGTAAGCGGTGCCGGTAACGTTGCTATCTACGCTACACAGAAGGCTCAGCAGCTCGGCGCTAACGTTGTCACACTTGCTGACTCAACTGGCTGGATCTATGATGCAGAGGGTATTGATATCGCTGCTGTCAAGGAGATCAAGGAAGTCAAGAGAGCAAGACTTTCAGAGTACAAGAATTATCGTCCGAATGCTGAATATCACGAGGGCAAGTTCATGTGGACTATCCCCTGCGACATCGCTCTTCCCTGCGCTACACAGAACGAGCTTGATGTTGAGGCTGCTGAAAACCTCATCAAGAACGGTGTTATTGCTGTTGCTGAGGGTGCTAATATGCCTACAACTCTCGAGGCTACAAAGAAATTCCAGGATGCAGGCATCATGTTTGTTCCCGGAAAGGCTGCAAACGCAGGCGGCGTTGCTACATCTGCTCTTGAAATGTCACAGAACAGCCAGAGACTTTCATGGACATTTGAAGAGGTTGATCAGAAGCTCCAGGGCATCATGGTCAACATTTATCATAACATTGCTGACGCTGCTAAGAAGTACGGCTATGAGGGCAACTATGTTGTCGGCGCAAACATCGCAGGCTTCGTTAAGGTTGCAGATACAATGATCGCACAGGGTGTTGTCTGATTCAGATCATAACTTCCTGATTATATATTTACCGTCATGCATATCATTTTCCCGATATGCATGACGGTTTTTTACATACGTTCAGTTTTGGATGCTGAAAGCCACTGATTTCTCAGGCTCAGAGAATTGTGCGTTTAATTGAATAATAGCGGCAGTCCTATCCTCGACCAAGGATAATGACTGCCGCTTAAATTCATTCTTTTTAAAGTGTTACTGTTATCTTACAGCTTGATTCCTTACCGTTATAGGTACGTACCGTTACCCAGCATACTCCCGGCTGCAGGGCTTTGAATTCTCCCTGCCAGTCTGTTCTTGTCATTTTTATAATACTGCTGTTGCTTGAGCGGTATTTTCTGTTTGTCGCTGCTGTTCCTTCCGGTACGGATGATTCGAGAACCGCCTTCTGTCCGACTCTCAGATTAAGAGTTGACTTGCTGATCTTAACGCTTGTCGGTGCGTTTTTGACGTTCACACGGCAGGCACCTTCCATACCGTTATAGGTCATTGCCGTTACATATGCTGTTCCGACGTTTTCACCCTTGAAGCCTGCGACCCAGTTTGTTCTTGTCATTTTCACGATACTGCTGTTGCTTGTACGGTATTTTCTTGTAGCACAGGCTGCGTTGCCTTCTGTCACACTTCCAAGGGTCATGCTTTCTCCCTTGCCTATATTTACAACATTCTTCGCCATAGATATATATTTAGGCGGTGCTTTAACTGTCACCTTACAGGTCGCAATTTTATTATTATAGGTCTTTACTGTAAGTACAGCTGTTCCGGGAGATATGCCTGTAAATGAACAATTCCAGCTTGTAGGATTGATACCGGCCACATCAGAATTTGATGATGTATATGCCCGTTTCAGTGAAGCTGAACCGCTGCTCAGCGTGCTGCCGATAGTGATAGTCTCTCCGACACCGATGGAGATCTGGGTCTTTGACATCTTAACGCTCTCAGGTGCCTTTTTTACAGTTACCTTACAGCTTGCTTTCTTACCATTAAAGGTCTGCACAGTAATTGTTGCTGTTCCTGACTTTCGTGCGGTAAAACGACATTCCCAGCTCTTTTCATCTATGGATATGACAGACGGATCAGATGATGTATATTTTCTTGTCATGGACGCTGCTCCGCTGTTAAGGCTGCTGCTGATAACAGTCACCTCACCCACACCGACTGTAAGATTGGTCTTTGTCATACGGACTGAGATCGGAGCAGGGCTGACATTAACCGTGCAGACCGCCTTGCTTCCTGATTTTTCAGATGCTGTAATCGTTGCAGTTCCCTTTTTCAGCGCAGTTACCTTTCCGCCGACTACCTTTGCAACAGAGGTATCAGAGCTTTTCCAGCTTACCTGACGTTTTGCAATATCCGGAGTTACAGTTGCAGATAATGTTACGCTTTCTCCAGCACCAAGAGTAAGCTTTGATTTGTTGAGCATGATTCCGGCTTCAAGATATATTCTGTTTACATCGTCATCCTTTGCTGCCGCTGCAGCTGCTGAGCCTTCCATGCACACAACTGCTCTTTTGCTGTTTCCGTTATTGAAGGGTGATGCTCCGAATTTTACTACATTCTCACTTACATATATATTATTGATATCTTTATTGAATTTGAAAGCAAGATCGCCGATCTCATTCACTGTCGAAGGTACAGTGTAGCTGTCATTATTATACTCACTGACAGCACATATAAGCTTTTTCATATCATAGCTTAAGAGAGATTTATCCTTTACAGTAAAATACTTGTTATCTTTATTGACAGAGAATTGCTTGATATTATAAGCCGGGTACAGAGCATATGTGTCAAGATATCTGAGCGATGAAGGGATAATCAGCTTAACAACATTCGCTCCTCTTAAAGCACCCTTTGCTGCTGCAAGTGTACCGGATTTTATTGAAAGATTGACAGGCGCTGAGGGGTCTCCGGTGCTGTCAGTGCTTTTATACGCAGTCTTATAGCCATACAGATACTTTCCAAGATAAACAAAGCCATTAGCCTTTGCATTGTACCAGGCTGTATTTGCAAACACATCAAGCCCGAAATCTGTGATAGTATCAGGAAGGCTGATCGTTTTCAGTGAAGTACAATCTGCAAAAAGCTCATCCGGAAGCTTTGTGACTCCGCTGTCAGCTTTTACTGTAGCAATACTTGTACAACCCTTGAAAGCTCCTGTTCCGATATCGGAAAGCTGCTTCGGAATGACTATCTTTTTGATATTCCTGCATCCTTCAAAAGCAAAGCTTCCAAGCTGCTTAACATTTGAAAGATTTACCGTCTGAATTTTTGAGCCTGAAAAAACATAATCTCCTATCCGTGTTACAGTTTTAGGTATTGAAAAAGCAGCTGTTTTTCCCTTCGGATATGCAAGCACCTCAGTTTTGTCCTTATTAAGCAAAGCACCGCTGACGATACTGTAATTATTATTTTTGCTGTTAAGACTGAACCTGAGAATACCGCTGCAACGGATAAAGCCGTCTGATGGGATCTGACTGATGTCATGTCCGATATATATTTCTTCTATTGCTGAAGATGTAAAAGCATCATCACGAATGGTCCTTACGCCTGATGGTATAGTTATCTTTCCTGAGGCTTTGCTTGGGCAGTAAACAAGCGTGGACATATCCTTTGTATAAAGAACATTGTCTACAACAGTAAAAAACTTGTTATCCTTATCTACACTTATATTATTTACAGCAATACCGTCAAAAGCAAACTCCTCTATCGTTTTGATATTTCTGCCTATTTTAATGTTATATTCTTTGTTTGATTTATTGTCAGAAGACATGAATGAATCTGCCCTTATCACTGAAACAGACTTTCCGCCTGATGTGTCAGGTATCACAAGCTCGGAATTATCTGAATTCTTGTAATCACAAAAGAAAAGACTCAATGTACCGTCTGCATTATCCGTAAAGCTGAATATCCCGGACACTGAAATATCTCCGGAAACTGCTGATACGCTTAATGTATTGACATCATCCACAGCGCTAAGCCCCACTGCGCCTCCTGCCAGCGCAATGACAAGAGCGGCTGAGAGCAATTTTGTTAGAATACCCTGTTTTCTCATTAACTTACCTCCAGACAACAACCTTGTTATGTTCTATAAATTATATATTGATCAGATAAAAACAGTTATTATTCACTGTCAGTATCTGTTTGAGGGTAATGATACTTATTTTGATCCATCTCTGATAATACTTATACATTATAACACATTTGTTACAGAATTGCTCAGCTTTTTTAATTATTTGTTACCTTTCCTGTATGATTTTTCCCTTTTAAACAAAAATCATGTATTTTTATTCGATTCAAATAATGATATGACGAATTATAAACGGGTAAATAAATCTGAAAGTTTTGAACAAATCAGCACATATCAAAGTATAGCAGAAAAGAAATCTGAACTGAGAAAAAAAGTTTCTCTGAATTCCAAGCGAAGCTCAGTGCAGTGACAGCTTATCATTACATCGGCTTTACTCAGTAGAATCATCTGATACATTTCAAACAGAAAGCATAAAAATGAATAATCACCTGACACAGCTTTTCGCTCACAAGCAGCATCAGTCCGCTAATTTCACAAAATATATACAAAGTGAAGCATCTTTATATTTTTGAAAAAATGTATTGCAAAATCAGGTAATATAGGGTAAAATAAATATACAACGACCTTTTAATTATTGGTAATAAACTTAATTTTGTGTGTTACAGGTGGTGAAAATTCATGGATTTCGTAACTTTGCCTGAATCTCTTGAGGTGGAAGAGCTTGAAGAATATTTCAATATTTTCCTTGATGAATATGAAGGCAAACCGAAAAATCTTGATGCCCTCAAGCAGCTTTATGAGCTTGCATACCGCCAATGGGACACCTACGAAAAGCTTAAAGATGATATTGCTGTAAGGATCGAAAAATATATCATGGATGCAATGAACCTCACCTCATATGATATCACAGATATTATAATCAGTATAGTGGAAAATCTTTCTCTCAAAACCATATTTCACTATCTGATAGACAGCAAGGATTCCATCTCCTCACCTTCAATTAAAAGACTTATAACCGAAGCTGAAGAAGAATATTCTGATACGATAGATAATCCGTATGATGAACTTGATGACTGGTTTTAAAAAAATTTTTAAAAAGTATTGACAAATGATAAAAATGGTGGTATAATTTATAACGTTCTCGGGTGAGACAAAATTTGATATTGCGGAATTGTGTAACGGTAGCACGACAGACTCTGACTCTGTTTGTTGGGGTTCGAATCCCTATTCCGCAGCCATTATTAGAGGTGTAGCTCAGCTTGGTGGAGCGCTACGTTCGGGACGTAGAGGCCGCAGGTTCGAATCCTGTCACCTCGACTTTTTATTTTAGTCGATAAATTCGCTCAAACGGCGAGTTTATCGGCTTTTTTTGCGTTTTTGAGGTGCGGTTAGGGCCGCGCCTGCGCGGTCAAATGTGTGACAAAAACAGCCGAAATTCAATTAAAGTCACACGAAGAATCACACGAAATCCTTGCCGATCACACGAAAATCACACGAATAATCACACGAATAATCACACAAAAACGGAGTGTGGGAAGTGATATGAACTACCATTGTGATCGGCAGAGAAATGATAAAAGGGTATTGTATTTACAACAGAGTCTTTCTTGTGCTATAATTACTCTTGCATAACAAATTATTATAAGAAAGGGATAGCTATGAAGATCGCAACATGGAATGTGGAAAGATTGAAACATAAGTCGGCCCTCGGTGAGATGCGCAGAATTTGTGAAGAACTAAATGCCGATATTCTTGTGCTGACGGAAACCGATTTAAGGCTTCACCCCGATTATCGTTGTGCTTACCACACGCCGCTGCTTTTTGAGCACAAACTGCTCTACTACAAGCCGACAGAAAACCGTGTGTCTATATTTACGAACTACCCCTGCGTTTCAAGCTATACTATATACGACGCTGATACCTCATTATGTGTAGAGCTTAAAACGGAGATAGGCGATCTTCTCGTGTATGGTACGATCATAGGTATCTATGGAAATCGTCACCCGAATTTCAAGCAGGATCTCGAGAAGCAGGTAAACGATTTAAAGAGATTATCTTCTTTTGGAAAGCCGCTTTGTATTATAGGCGATTACAGCCTGAGCTTTTCGGATAATTGGTATTTTACGAATTACGGACGAGAGACGCTGCTTCGTTCATTCCAAGAGAATCATCTTCGTCTATTGACCGCCGATGTAAAAGAGTGTATCGATCATATTGCTGTTTCGGAGAATTTTGTCGGCAGTAGAAAGATCACCATTCGGGAATGGAATTTAGACAAGAGCCTTTCGGATCATAAAGGCATCATAGTAAATTTTTAATATAATCAGAAAAAGCTCGGAGATCCACATCGGATCCCCGGGCTTTACTTATTACCCGATGGGAAATAAGTTGTATAAACAAAAGATGAAGTTTACAACAAAAATCATTGCATATAAATTGCCTTTTATGCTAATTATGATAAAATAACAGTAAATACTTCTCATAATTTTCTCTTATCGGAAGCGAGGTGCCGTTATGACCATACTGTCAAACTGTCCCTGATGACCTACATAGAACTCTGTAACACCTTCATCAACGATCAGCTTTCCGAGTATTGCTGTCAGCTTCGGTCTAATGTTGTGCGTAACCTCACGGTGTCCGAAGAAGCAACAAGACTTATTGTTTTCCATATACATCACCTATTCAACCTGATATTCAAATTAAATTATCTATTCTAATTAGTGTCTGCTCAATGATCAAGCAATATAAAACCGTTTATCATCCAAACCTAACAACAGGATAATCGGATAAAAAATTGCAAACAAAATAGCTCT
>CACWVH010000032.1 GCA_902764235.1 uncultured Ruminococcus sp. | reverse complement strand
CCAAGCGCCGTCTGCACGAACCTTGAAATCATATTCGCCAGTTACTTCTACTGTAGCCTCGAATACGCCGTCGCCGTCCTCATCTGTCATCTCAACGTCGCCGCCCCATTCATTGAAGCCGCCGATTACGCCAAGTGTTTTGAAAGGCTTAACCTGATCAGCACTGGGTGTAGCAAACACTGCAACTGTAGCCATTGAAGCGACAAGAGAAGCTGCAAGAGCAATACCTATAATCTTCTTAGTCTGCATATTATTTTCCTCCTGTAAATAATTTTCCTTTGTAAAGCCGCAATACATGATCTGCGGATTTAACACAACTATTATACAACATCTGTTACAAAATTACAACCATTTTTTTATTATTTTCACTTAAAAAATGAGATTTATTCCAAAAACGGAATCTTTTACATTTTCGCTACAAAGAATAATTTCAATTTTGTTACATTTGTACTGTATAATCAGCGCAAATCCCGTGCTTTTTTCAGCTTTCAGTCCGGCACACAAAAAAGAAAGAGGCATATTCCCGAAGGAATATACCCCTTATCGATCATTTTGTGAACTACCCATTGTCTAAAGCTAATGGGCTTCCTGCTTCATCGTCCTCGTAACCTACTAACTCCACAGGCGTAAAATCGGGCTGAACCGTCCCTACTGTTGTTAGTATAACAAAAAGCTACGCTTTTGGCAACCTTATCCCACCGTCTAAAGCCCGTGGGATTGCGGTTGCCATTTTTTTCAAAACAAGATCAGTAGAAACATTCCTGAATCAAACGCTCTTCTTTCTGAAAGCGAGGAATGCTGCGCCTGCTGCTGCTGCGAGCACTGCGATAAATGCTGCTGCAACTGCTGCATCACCTGTGAAAGGAGCATCTACAGAGCCTGATGATGAAGAACCGGTTGATGAACCATTTGTTGAGCCTGAACCGCCGTTTGAAGCCTCATCCTGAGTCTCAACTGTTGTTGTGCCGCCATTGTTGTCGTCGCCGTTAGCATCGTTGCCGCCGGTAGCGCCGTCACCCTTCTTCTCGTCTTCAGGAACTATTGCGCTTGCGTTAAGCACTTCGCTGTTGTACGGACCTTCATAGTCGCTCCATGAACCTTCGCTGTACTTATACTTTGTCTTGTCAACGCCTCTGCCTGCCTTAGGCTCAACGCTTGTGTCGATTGTGTAGATCTGACCTGCATTTACAGCAGGATCGAACTTAAGGTCAGCTGTCTGATAGCCGATCTTACCAGCGTGGATCTCATCATCTGATACACCGCTGCTGAAGATGATGTTCTGAGCATTGAAAGGAACTCTGATCTGCCAGATGTCTGTCGGGTTACCGTTCTCATCCATAACCTGCTCCATCCTTGTGCCCGGGAACTTAGTAGGCTCATAGCCCTCTGTGCCGTCTTCGCCGATAATCTTTACAACACCGTGGTCGTTGTTCTCGAGGTCAAATGTTCTTGCATAATCCGGATGCCACCAGTAAGCATAAACCTGATCCCACTTTGTCTGGCTGTTATCAAAGAATACATAGTCCTTGATCTGAGTTGTATAGTTTGAATCTACAACAGGAGCTTCTATGCTGCCCTCAGAGATCTCTTCGCCGGATTCCTCTGATGTGCTTTCCTCTTCTGATGATTCTGTATCAGAAGTTTCCTCGGAAGCCTCGTCATTTGTTTCTTCTGCATCGCTGCTTTCCTCTGTATCTCCGCCTTCACCGTCTACAGTTTCGATAGAGTATATAACAGGAATAAGATCGTAGTAAGCTTCCTCATCTTCTGCAACCTCGCCTGCTTCGATAGCCTCGTCGCAGTTCCTTGTTGTATCGAGCTGAACTGTGATCTTTACGTGATCGCCTTCATTAGCCTCTACTACACAGTTTGTCTGGCTGTTGAATGTACGAACATAAGTTTCCTCATAGTCGCCCCAGCTGTTTAACCAGTCAGCATCAAGACGAACCTTGAATGTGATACCAGTTTTGCCTCTCGGGATCTGGTTACCAGCACCGTCATCCTTTGTAGCCTCTGAGATCATATCAGATGTAACGCTGTCAATTTCAACAACACCTTCATAGATGCCGTCACCGTCATCATCGTTCATAGCAACATCGTCGCTCCAGTTATTGAATGAACCGATAATGCCGACACTGTGATCCTTGATTTCGCTGACGTCACTGATAGCCGCAGCGTTTACGCTCATAGCAGCAGTTGCTGCCATAGAAGCAACGAGAGAAGCTGCAAGAGCAATGCCGAGTATCTTTTTAGTCTGCATGGTAAATCTTCCTCCTAAAATAAAATTCTTTTGTAAAGCCGCAAGCAGACATCTTGCGACCTTATCTTTTTAGATTATACAACCAAAATGATGAAATTGCAAGCAAAAAAGCACCTGATTTTTATTTTTTATTTTCCATTTTATAAAGTTTTTATGTAAAATGCCAAAATTCTCAAATAATTTTAGCTTATTCAAGCCAAAAGACTTATTTTTTATTGTCCAAAACATACATTTAACACTTGTTTTTTTGTGAATTTTATCAGATATTTTGGTTACAACTTTATTACTTTTTTACTCAGCGCTGCTCCGACAGCAGAGAATCTGTAGTTTTCTTATCAGCTCCTTACAGCGTCATGCTGGCGGCGGCACGCCGGTTGACTTTTATGTGGAATCGTATATAATATTCTTGTGTATGTATCAGACAGGAGTAAAACAATAAGGAGTATAATATGCGTTACTGTACAAAATGTAAAAAGCTCATCAATAACGATGATAAGACTGCCTGCGTTTTTTGCGGCAGAAAAACAATAACTGACCCGAACCACTTTTCACCGGTAAAGCTCATTACAGCTAACGGCTTTGAATTCGAGCGCATACGTGCAGCTCTTGATGACGCTGATATCCCCTATTCATATAACGAAGCTCCTATGGATGCCGGCATTCAGATACTTAACAGTGCACCTCCTGAAAACTGTGACATCTATGTTCCTCTGAGCGCTTATTCCGATGCCTGCGACATACTCGCCGGGATTGGTGCCCTCAAGGAAGCCGATATGCCCGACAGCACTGACGAAATGCTCAGCAATGCTAAAAAAGAAGCCCAGTCCGAGGAGCTTACCCCCTCAAAAGCCAGAACAATACGGATGCTTTCACTAATCGCTTTTCTCCTCATACTTGCCGGAGTTACTTTCCTTACCGATTTTGTAATCGAGCTTATCAGATCGGCTTTTTCATAAACATTATTTAAGCTCTCTTTATATTGCTTATTAAAAAATCCTGCCGCTGCACCTCTTATGATGCAGCGGCAGGAGCTTTATCAGTCTTTAGGCTCAAATGAACGGCAGTCAACACATTCTGCACAATACGGCTGCTCTTCGTGAGAGCCTATCTGCACAGCACTGAGAGAGCAGTAATCACAGCCTCCGCAATGATATCTGCATTTGCTGACTGTACATTCGATGCTTCTGTTCGGATCGTCCACTTAACTCACCTCCGTTTTATTCATCAGAAGTATTATTCCCATGTCCGATCAGAATTATCCGTCTGAGTAAGAATCATTCAAGTCGTTCTTATCCCCGGAATTATCGATCCATTGCTCTTTATATCCGCTCCTCCAGTGTATATCACGATTTATACAGAACCTTTGTTATTATATTATAATGTAGGCTTTTCCATGAATTCCATACAGTTCTGTCCCTCAGATAAAATTCTGATAATCTATCACCGTTATTTTATAATAATTTTCATCCTCCTCTTCCATAATCTCCCGATCCATGCGTCAAAAAACGACTGTACAAATTTAAACACAGCATTCTTTTGTCTAAGTTGCACAATTTCATGCTCGAAAATACCACCATTGTTTGTAATCACTGTGACATTTTTGTTACTTTTTCGTCAAATTGATGATTTTTATGTCTTATTTATATTTCTTTTCAGCATAACTTACAACAATATTGTCACTATTTTTTCTGAAATGACAGCGAAAATCGCAAAATAAGCATATTTCTTTGTTTATTTTTCACATAACGCTTTGACATTATTCCGAATAAGAAAATTATTTGGTTTTTTCTATTATTTTTTCATTAAAAAACAGAAAATAACAGATCATCAGGAAACATATGGAATTATTTTATCGTTTTAAGCCCTTGATTTTTTATCGCAAACATAGTATAATCATGGTAAAGAAACTCTCTTAGGAGTTTCTGCATAATATTTTAGGAGGATTACTACAATGAGAAAGTCAAAGATTTTGGCAACTGCTGTATCTGCTGCTCTCGTAGCTTCTCTTGCTGCTACTGCTGCAATCAGCGTAAACGCTGCCGGCATCGGTAAAGTCAGCGATATCAAGGATCACAGTGTTGGTATCACAGGTAGCTTCAACAACTGGGAAGCAACTGATGTTCCTATGTCAGATGATGACGGCGACGGCATTTTTGAAGGCGTTGTTGACATTGAGAACGTAACTAAGGATATGATCTCAGAGGCTACAATGGACGATGGTGCTGGTAACCAGATTCCGAGAGGCAAAAAAGGTATCACATTCAAGGTACGTCTTGACAAGGCCTGGACAGACAGCTGGGGCGACTATGAGGAAGCTTATGTTCGTACATGGAACAGCCAGACAAACTGTGTAGTTGAGGCTAAGGAAGGCACACACGTTAAGATCACAGTTAAGCTTGACACAACAAAGAACTGTGACGAGGCTGTTGCTGCCGGCGAGGTTGAGAAGGATGACGATGTAGATTACACACTCATTCCTGTAACATATTCAATCGAAGAAGTAGCTGCTGCTGCTCCTGCTGAGGAGACACCGGCTGCTGAGACACCGGCTGCTGAAACACCTGCTGCTGAGACACCGGCTGCCGAGACACCTGCAGCTTCAACACCCACAGCTTCAACACCGGCTGCTTCAACACCGGCTGGCACAACAGAGGCTGCTGCTACACCTGCAACAGGTGATACAACATCAGCAATTGCTCTCGTAGCTGTTGTACTTGCATCACTCGGTACAGCTGTTGTTATGACTAAGAAAGCTACATCTAAGGACTAAGCTTTTTAGTCAGCAATAAAATGATATGAAAAACAGGCTGTCTGCTTATTAATGGCAGACAGCCCTTTTCTATGTTCTGAAATCAAGCACAGTAGTCACAGGCATAAGTAAAGACATATGTTTTCTTATCAGCTCCGACTGTTCCTCACTGATAGCCTGAGCTGTATCCACGATAACACTGCCGCTTCCTTCAGATACCACAGCCTGTAAATTATAAATATCAGAAATATGATCTCTTACCATTTCTCCGCCGTTTTTGTTATTGAACGAAAGAGAGGTAATGATACTATTTCTTTTTCCCTGAATGCTGTTGTCAAGATCTACTGATGACAGCATTTTTTCATATTCCGAAAGTCCTTTATCAAGAGCAGTAATAACAAACATTTCCCTGTATATACTGTCCAGCTGATCTGAAATATTTCCGATTCCCTCAGAGAAGGCAGCCAAAAGAGCATTTAACCTGCCGGTGTGATCATTGCCAATTATGCCTGTGCTTCTGAGCTTTCTGATAAGCTCCTCATATACTGCGGTGTAAGCCAATATTATACACCTCCGTTCACCATGACAGTGCCTGGTCTGAAAATAGTCATAGCCGAAGCATTATGATCCGAGGTATTTACAAAGCTGTAATTCAGAACGCCGTCAACTGCAATAATTTTTCCTCCCAGCTCAGCCGTAACAAATGACTTGCCTACACCCATATCATCAAAATAATTTCTTATAGCCTGTTCAACCCTGTCTGTAACATCTGCTAACTGATATCCGTCCTTCAGCTGAATATTGACGCTTACATTAAGTATCGAAACTGTCGCATTCATAACATTTATCTCAAGTCCGGGTATACGGTATTCCTCCATAAGCTCCCTTGCCTGCAGCAAGGCGGTATTGCTGACAGCGATGCCTCTTCCGTAAACATATACATTCATAACCGACCCCTGCGGATCTGAAACCTCTGCTGACCGCACCTCATTTATACTTTCTGCAAGCTTTTTATAATATGCCTTATTCATACCGTTGGAAAGCTCCCTGTATGAGCTTATTATTCTTTCTCTGAGCATTTCATCTGTTTCATCGTCGGTTCCTCCTCTGAAAGCCGATGAGTTTGTAACACTTATTCCGCTTGAAAAATATGTAACAACCGTTGTCACTGTTTCCGCATCAACATTAAATCTGCTTCCGCTGTAGCGTGCATTGACTTCAACAAATGTACTTCCTGTTCCGCTCATTATCACTGCCTGGGAAATGCTTTCATAATAAAGCTTTCCATCGCTTGTGGCGAACACAGTTCCCTGTGGTATCACAACATCATATTCAAGCGGCACATCCACAGAAACACGTAATGTTCCCGAAGCCTTGCTGCCTTTTTTTCTTTCAAGTCCTCTCTGAGCCGCATGACTGTCAAGCGCTTCTCCGTGTGCACTTGAAACAAACATAGCTGCCTTCAGCCAGTCAGCGTATATTCCGAGAGAATACACCTCTCCAGCCAGAAGACGTAGCAATATCCCTGAATCACATTCTTCGTCAGCATCCACACCTCTCAGTTCAAAGTATTTTTCTTTCATACTATCAAGTATTTCATCATAATCCTGCATTGTCATCCTCCTTGATTTTAATTAACTCAGCTGATTGTAAAATACAGAAAGGCTTTTAAGCCCGGACGGCGGAGTATGTGCTTCTGAGGAGCACATACTCCTGTCATTTTAGAATTAACTGCCATCTGATCCTACAGATAATTTATCAGATATTCTTTGCCGCCGATATCTACTTTGATATTATTCCCGGATATCTCCTTCAGCTCACAAAACGGAAAAGCTCCCAGCGCCTCTCTCATCAGTCCGGTTATATTCATTCCGCTTTTATTTTTGAGATATACTCTGCTGCCAAGCCCTCTGTTATATATAAAGCCTCCCTTACGGGCGTTTACAGAAATATACAGCTTTCTCCTTATATCAGACAGCTCATACATTTCCATACTCACACCTCCCTACCGTTGATATAGACATTACCGTCATTTGCAAGCCTTATAGAAGCACCTCCGTCCGACATGATAAGCACCTCTCCCGGTTCAATATCGTTTTCGTAATAGGGTACTCTGACGCCTATACACATCTGTCTGCCGCCTGCCGGGATTATCACCAGATTATTGTTCTTCCCTGGCACACTGATTATTCCGGGAGGATTGACTATCTCACACTGTCCCTTTCCCTGTGCGGAAACAGCAGATACCCTGGTGTCTATTCCGTTATCGGATGAGGCGGTTTCCGCAACAGACTCGTTTTTTCTTTTTCGTATTTTTTTACTTAGCCACATTGCCCTTCACCCCCGCTGTTATTTTTGTTCTGATCCCCTTTTCTCCGGCTGTAATACAGATATCTCTTATATAATAGCTTTTCCGGTCTCCCTCAGGCTTTATGATATCTCCGGTCTGAGCTGTCACCGCACCGATACATTCAAGAGTAATGCTTTCAGCCTTGTTTTCTGCTTTCTGAAGCATCCCGGTTATATCATCATAGCTCATTGTTCTGTTGCCGGCTGCATTATAATACCTTATCCTTTTTACTCCAAGCATTTCAGCATTATCTGAGCTGATATGCAGATCATATCCTCCCGCATTATATGTCCTGACATAAAGGTCAGATATAAGCATACTTTTTTTCATTTTTTTCTGAAAAGAAATGATCCTGTTTTTTCCTATATGTATTATCTCCGGATGATGCTCTCCGCTTATATCTATGACTCCATCGTTTATGATTCGCGGAGTGGTTTTAGTGAATATCCTGCAAAATTCCTCCAGAACCTTCCATTCACTCATTCCCTTTGTAATATTCAGCTCTCCGTTAAAAGCCCCGGCAGGACCGATAAATGATGAAAAGCCCAGCGGACGGAAATGCTTCTCAAAGATAAGATCAAATGAAGGAATACAGTAGCTCTGGGGTTTTGCCTCATTATCAAGCAGCAGAGCCTGTAATGATCTTGCCCTTATTTCCGTATAACAGCCGCTTTCAGACTGATATTCTGTCAGCTCATCGATCCTGCCGCAAAACAGTTCTTTCCCGTCAAGCTCCGCTCTGCACGAAAAAAAATCCCCGGTTTTTCCGCACCAGTCCAGCCGTGCATACAGTGAATCTGCCGGAGCATCCTCAGAGCTGACGAAACGCATGAGCACCGGTGCAAATTCTTCTGTAATTTTTCCTGATCTGTTCACGATCAATATTTTCAGCATAAATTCACCCTTTCACTTCCTCTGACAGGTATATCCGGTCTTTTGATATGCGGATTAAGACTGACAAGAGTATCTATGTTTATCCCGGTTCTGTATGAAATATCCCACAGAGAAGCCTCATCATTCCCATAGATCACTCTTTTCAGTCTGTTACGGCTGTTTTTTCTGCATCCTACGAATTCAAAGGAATAGCTGACCGCATTTTCCGCATTTTCACAGACTAACTCAAGCTTTTTAAGGACAGCCAGAACAGGTCTCTGCGAGGGTATATAAAGCACAGCAGCACTTCCCAGCTTTTCCCTTAGCCTTTCAAAGGTGCTTACACAGCCCTCACCGGTAAAATATCCGCTGCCGCTTATAACCACCGGTTTTTCCCCTGTAAGAGTCACATCCGTGCTGCCGTCAGATGTCCGTGTGCTGCTGATGCTGTTTTCATTTTTCACTCTCAGAAGAGAAGGATTCATCGGAAAAACAAAATCACCGAAGCTCATCATCCCGTCTATATTCATTGCAATTCCTCCTCAATATCTATATCTCTTTCATATCTGAGCATATCATTTCTGAGAAGCTCTGAAATAATGCTTGTCAGATCATAGTCGTCCCTGCTTTCACGCTCAGCAGATAATATTTCCTTGTCATCACTATTTCCGGTCATTCACTTTCCTCCGTTTCCATTCTCACTGCTCTTGCGGTTATATGCTCGCTGAAGCTTTTTTCATCCGCGGCAGCAAGAAAATCCTCCCACATACATCCATAAAGAGAAATTCTTCTTCCGTCAGCTGAGGTATACAATGTGAAATTATCAAGATCAGCAAAATTACAGTTTCTGAATGGTCTGAGAAACCTTATCCCCTCGAGCATGACCTTATATGAAACATTTTTTCTTATAAGTGCGGCAGGCTCGCTGAAAAAGCACTGTCTTACCTCTTTCACCTCGGAAAACCTTCTTATCTCCAGTTTTTTTGCCTGCATCACTCTGTTTCCGTTGATGACAATAACCACATCCCTTGCACAAATACATTTTTCGTAATTATTAATAAAGCTCACCTCCGCATCTGCGCTCTTATTCCAATGCTGATTTCCGCTTCATAGCAAAGAAGCTCCTTATTGAAGCTGCAGCCTGCCGATGAAATACCGGTTATCATTTTATCGCTGTCAGATTCAATTATCCCGGTACATATTTCCTGTGCAGCTGCAAGACAACCACCTGAGCCTGTTTCTTCTGCACAAAGAACACTCAGACAAAGAGTTTCCTCGCTGAGCGGATCATCTGCACCCAGAAGAAACTCCTGCTCATCCTTTTTAACCGATATCAGTACATAGGTTTTATCAAGCGGAAAGGGCAGCTCATATACTCTCCCTTCAAAGATAACAGCAAAGCTGTCATTCTGCGCGATAAGCCTGACCCTTTCAGCAAGAGTATCAGCATAACTCATATTTTATCCCCCCGGTCTGACCTGTCTTACACAGGCTCTGATATAATCTCCCCATCTGCTTTTGTACTCGTCCTTCCATAATACATAGTATTCATTTTCACCGTCACTGACAGTATCCCCTCTGACCGCATTTTTCATCAGCTCCGGCACACAGTAGATATAATATCTGTAAGGATCGCTCAAAGCATTTCCCTTGTGAGCGATCCCTCCGTCAGATTTATGCCTGTCCCTTGATGAAATAATAACGCCTGCTCCCGAAACCGCAGCTCCGTTTTTTTTAAATGTGAGCCTTTCACCATATTTTCTGAGAAGCTCCGGAATATTCAAAGCCATCCTGTCACACTCCCTTAAAAACAAAGCCGTTATCCTCAAGGCTGTCCTGAAGTCTGTCAAATGCATCTCTGCACAGCTTTTCAGCGGCATCAACAGCATCCATTCCCACAGACTTTACAGTGATATCGCCTATTTTCACCTCACTTGCATTGCCGTCTGTCAGGGCAGCAAGGGTAAACCTGTAATATGCCAGAGCTGCGGCGGCATATTCAGCTCTGCCGCCGCAGCTGCACATATCGGCTTTATCGGAAAGCCTGAAGCTTACAAAATCAGCTGCTGTTTCACAAAAGCATCTGTAAGCTGCTGCAAGCTCTGCTCCGAGACCTGACAAACGGCAGAATATATCCATGATATTTTCAATATTCAACCGTCATACCTCCTTAGTATGTAAGCACCTTTGCAGAATCGGGGAAGATCTTTGCAAAGCCGGTGATACAGCTGATAGAAGCTCTTTCAAGCTGTCTGTCAATAAGCTTGTCGTGATCTGTAATGATACCGCCGGATTGTACCATTTCAAGCGCACAGTTCTTGTCCAGACCGATGAGTCTGCTGCCTGAGATACCCGGGGTATGAAGAAGCTTCGCACCGAGAGGAGTTATCATTTTTCCGCTCGAATGAAATTCAAGACCTGCGACAGCGTCCTTCATTTCGCTCATACCGAGAAGCTTTTTCATAGCGTCGGTAGGCGCAAGGATAGTATTCAGCTCATAGGGTGAAAGCTCCGCCCAGAGCTTTACAAGATCGTCATAGGAAATGCTGCCGCTGTCTGCTGTACTGATAGTTTCAGCCGCACCGCTGCTGCCGTCGCCGCTGATAAGCACGTTTACAGCGTCGTTGAGCTGCTGTCGTGCGATATATGCACCGATCTGTCTGAGCGTGACAGTAAAGAGGTCTAGCTTCTGGAATTTCACTGCTTCATACGAAGCAACAAGCATTCTGCCTCTTTTCTGCAGCTTGACAAGATGCTCACCGGCTTTGATCTGAGTCTGCGGAAGATATGCGCCCTCGCCCACAGGTCTGAGCGACTTGTCATCGCCGCTGGGAACAGACACCACCGAGCGGTAATCCATACCGTCGATAACAGTCTTAGCAGCAATGATATCCGGAAGGATATCAGCCCTTTCCATTCCCTGCTTTACAGCTCTTGAAACATATTCCGGAAAAAGCGCAGCGCTGTCGCTTGTCTGGAAGAACTTGCTTACTGTATCAGAGCCGGGACCTCCGACCCTGATATCAAAGCGCTTGAGCTGACGCTGATAGGCGTCAAGTCCCTCAAGCTCTGTATTCCTGTAATTTTCAGAAGGATCCAGCTTTTCAAGAACATCCGTAAATGAGCCTGAAGCGCCTGCATACATACCCTTTTCAAGTTTGATATTATCATAAAATGCCATAGTAAAATTATCTCCTTTTCTTTTTTATTCTTTAATTTAATATTCATAGGGACTGTGCCCTATACGGAGTATGGTCAGAGGGTGCTGACCCTCTGGACTCCCTGCCAGCCTTTAATACTGATCTTCATTAAAGCATAGATAAGCCTTGAAGCAAGGATAGTATAAAAAGACTGAGCATAAACTTTACAGCGTACCGCTTAAAGAATGATACCTGCTGTTTCGGCAGTTGTATCAACGTCAACAACAAGGTATTCCCTGCCGTTTGTACTGTCAGCCTTGATCTTGCCTGACTGCGCAGAAAGCTTGCAGTAGCCCACCGTTGGAAGAACCGAATAACCGACTCTTACAAAGCCGTCAAGCTGAACCGAAGCATATCCGTTTCTGATACCTGTGCAGATTCCGCAGAATACGCCGTTTGCCTTCTGCACGACGCCGTTCCCCGAGATCATCACCGGATCGCCCACAGCGATCTCTCCGTTTGTTTCAAAGGTAAGAACATTCTCACCGTAACCGTTAAAGCATACATTCATAATCAAAATCCTCCTTAAATATTTCTGAATTCACTGTTGTCAGTTTTTCCTGCCGCAGCAGATGAATAAAGCTGCGGTCTGAGGGGCATCTGTGACGCCGCCTTTTTTCCAAGTGCTGTGCAAAGCTCCTCAAGCTGCACGGCGCTCATTTTTGATGTAATGAAGCCGAGAGTATCTCTTTTCAGTTCGGGCAGAGCAACAGCCGCTGCTTTTCTGATATCGGCTTCAAGTCTTTTTCTGTAGGCTTCGCCGTCCGCAGCCTTTTCGCTGAGACTGCGCAGTCTTTCTGCAAGAGCATTGACCTCATCTGCTGTAAAGGTCTGCTCACCGCCCTCGGACAATCTTTTTTCAATATCCATTTTTATTTCTCCTTTAGCATAGTTTTTTGTAACACCGGCTGCTCTCTGAGCCGGCACAGCCACAAACGACCATTCATAAGCGTCTGTCGGTTCATCAAGAATCACACAGCACGTTTTACCGTCATAGACCCTGCCCTTTATATGTCCGCAGATATCATTGCTTCCGCCGCAGACCGAGCAGATCCTTTTCCGTACCGAACAGCCTACGCTTACCTCTTTTTTAATTCCGCTGTCGATCATAGTAATCAGATCACTGCTGCACTGTGCCACAGGCACATAAGCCCTTGCCCTTAGCCGCAGATATGCTCTGCCGTCAGAAGTTGTTTTTCCGGCAGGAGCTTCCACACTGCATGAAAATATCCTTGCCGACTGATTTTTGCTTTTAGGATCATGGTCCATAACCCCGGTCACACCAACAAAGAGCTTTTCAAGGCCATAAAGTGCTTCATCAGAAAAGCGCTCGTTATCCCTGTCGATCTCATTGTCACAAAGAACCACCGGAAAGGCATATAACTCATCCTCGCTGAAGCTTCTTCTTGTATACTGATTTATAAGCTCCAACTCACCGTCCATAAGATCACTGTTTTTCTTCAAATCATCACTCCCCGTTTGATTTTTCCAGGCTCTGAGCCTGGGCATTATAAAGTCTTGCCTTAGCAAGCTCAACCTCATCCTGCAGATTGATATTGTCCCAGACGATATCAAAGCCGCAGTCAAAGCCAGAAAGCTTCAGGAACATACCGCATATTTTTCTCAGCGGAAAATCAATCACACGCCTGTAATATTCGATCTCGCTGGTCAGTATGTCAGCCTGCTGAGCAGACATTCTTTCAGTAGACGACCAGTTTAGTCCAAGAAGAAAAGGCGGTATTGAAAGCTTTGAAACGATCTGCTCTGTAATACACCTGACAGGCATTTCGCAGTCCGGTATCTGATTATCAGCACCTATCGCCTTGATGCTCACATCTCCCACAGTGATAAAATCCCTTGGTTCACGGCTTTTCATTGCCTTGCTCCATTCGGACGCTATCATCATGGCTCTTTCCTTTGTAAAGCTCCTGTCGCTGTCCTGAGGCTTGTAGGTCACAGCAAAGCGAACGTTTCCGACCCTGTCCCAGTTTGTTCCTATTGCACTGAATATCTTCAGCAGGATATCAGTCACAAACGGAAGTCCGCTGAGGATCGAGGTACCGTAAATACTCCCCGGCTCCGGCATAATAGCGCTGCACAGGATAAGCTCCGGATACTGCACCTCCTTTTTAACGCCTGAGCCGTCAAAGCTGCTGACCCTTATGTCAAGCGGACCATCACCGCATTCAAGCTCCACATCATCAAGACTGCTGTTATAAAGCGCAGCGATACCTCCGTTTCCGTCCGGAACGATCTCCCCGACAGCTGTACCATATGTCAGAAGCTGGTCAAGATAGCTGCTGATAAAGCTTTCCGCTCCGTTAGAAATAGAATTTACTCTGACATTTTTCAGAAAATCATCAAGGCAAACCTGAGCCTTTTCATCCTCACAAACCGCCCTGAAGCCTCCTGCAAGACGCACTATCTTATTTACAGCAGCATCTATTATCGGCACAGCATCCCTCAGGCTGCGGTAAAGCCTTCTCTGACAGCTGACTGACGCCGAATAACCGCTGACACTGCCTGAAAAGCCATAGAGATTTCTGCCCTGTGAGGTCTGCACAAAGCCCGGCACCTCTTTTTTCTTACGTTTGAATATGCTCAAAAACTCACCTCCCCCCGATCAAGAGCGATCGCAAAAATATCTTCCTCTCTGCCGTTAAGATAGGTAGCAGTAAAATACCTGACATCATCCATTGCATGATCGTTTTCCTTGACAGGCGCATCCCTGCCGCTGCTTTCCCATCGGTAAAGCCCGAATTCCCTGATACAGTCACTGCAGCATCGGCAAATTCTTATATCTCCCTGCTTGAGCGCCGTGCTGACCTGCCTGATACCGTCAATAACATTATTGACTGCCGGCACCACATCGAACTTTCCGTGCCTTTTGATAACCTCAATAAAGCTTGCCGCTGACGGGTCAACAATGACCCGGTTTATTTCCCTGTTTCCTGCCAGATCACAAAGTCCCTGATAATGCTCCTCATCTGTTTTCGAGCTTCCCTGCCTTCTTGAGTCATAATAGTATTCATCTATCCTGTACCAGCATCCGCCGGAAAGCCCCCACAGACCGAAGGACGAGGGATTGACAGTACCGTAATCGCAGGATATGACATAATCGTCAAAGCCTCCTGCCGGAACATCGAAAAGCATTTTTTCATCCTCCATAAACGGATATACAAGACCCTCCGAAGCCACCCATTTCCCGAGCACATATCTCTGATAGAAGCTGCCGGAATACATTTTTCTGTACCTTGCCAGCATTCTGTCAGAAAGTGACGGATTGTCCTCCATTTTAAAATGGATATAGTACAGGTTCTTTTCCTTAGTTTTGCGTACCCATTCCCTGTTGAACCAATGCTGCGGATATTCGGGATTGCAGTTGAACCAGAGCTTTGAGCCTTCAACAGAGCATCTTGCAACAGCCTGTTCAACGAAAGACCTCGGCATAAGCGCCGCCTCATCAAAAAGCACACCGCAAAGTGTCATACCCTGAATAAGCGAAGCAGAGCTTTCGTCCCTGCCGCCGAACATATAAAAGGTATTTTTCCTTCCGGCGGCAAGTATCTCCATATAATTTGAAGAAAGCCTGTCATACACCTCAAAGCCGAGACCTGAAAGCACCTCCATAAGCGGCATAATAACATTTCGTTTGACAGACCTGATCGTCTTTCCGCATATTGCAAAGCTTCTGCCGCTGAAGGAAGCCATTGCCCAGCTTACGAAGGAAACGCTCATGCAAAGAGTTTTACCGCTTCTGACCGCACCGTCACAGATAATTCCGTCATACCCTTTCCCGCCGCACCACCACCGGAGCACCCTTAGCTGTTTTTCCGAAAATGCAGTAAATTTCATATTCCGCTCTCCTGTTCTTCCGTATTTTCAGCGATACTGCCGACAAGCGCACTGTAAAAATCAGACACCCGGCTTTTTTCCTCAGTTCCCGCTGCCTCAAGCTTTTCGAGAGCCTTGATCCTGTCAAAGAATTTGATCTCAAGTGCACCGTCCTTCGGACGCTTTATTTCAGCAACATTGAAAAGATCCAGATCCCTGAGCTGTTCAGCATCCGGGTCCTGAGCAAACATAAGCCGGACAGCATCGGAAACATTTCCGAAGGCAAGCCTTTCATAGCCTGCACGAGCCTGTCTGCGGCAGTTTTCAGTCCTTGCCTGATACAGCCTATCGATCTCAAGATTGATCTTATCCTTTGTCAGCAGAGCAGCGCCGTCCTTAACCGGGTCGGCAAAGCCTGCAAGAGCAGCCGCTTCTCTGAAATCGCCGCTGCTGATATAGAAGCTGCAAAAGCGTTTTTCCTTTGCGCTGAGCACATCATTTCTTTTCAAGCAGCCTCAACCTCCTTTCAACATACCCTCTGAAAAGCAAAAAAGTTGACCTCAGAAGGTCAAACAAAATAATTAATTATAAAATATTTAAAATAAAGCTGCCTGAATATCAAGGTAGCACCTGAATCCGTGAAATTGAATTAAATCTTTTTTTAAACCTTCCGGGTTTTCATTTCAGCCAGGCGGCAGGCGTGCGCAGCACGCCTGCCGCCCTTATGGGTGAACAACTTAAAAACCTGAAATGCATAAAACAACGCATTATCTCTGGGTTTTTCAGAACAATCAATAATGAGTTTCACGGATTCAGGTAGCAATGAATAATTAATCAGTGTTTTCTTAAAGCAAAATGAGAAATATAAGAAAATATGCTTTGCAAAAACACTCTGCGGCACTTGTTAATAAAAGAATAGTATGATATAATAATTGATGTCAAAAAATGTAAAAGTATCAGGTCATCAATTGCAGAAGGAAGGCTCTGAAAGCCTGCGCCTCTGCAATTAAAAAGCAGCCGGTCATTCAACGATCAGCTGTATATACAACAAAGGAGAGATAAAAATGGATATAGTTTGTTTGGATCTTGAAGGTGTACTCGTGCCGGAAATATGGATAGCATTTTCCGAGGCGAGCGGAATTCCCGAGCTTAAAAGAACGACCCGTGACGAGCCTGATTATGACAAGCTTATGACATGGCGACTCGGTATACTCAAGGAGCACGGACTCGGACTCAAGGAGATTCAGGAAACGATCGCAAAGATCGACCCGATCCCCGGCGCAAGAGAATTTCTTGATGAGCTTCGCTCACTGACCCAGGTAATCATCATCAGCGATACCTTCACACAGTTTGCAAAGCCTCTCATGGAAAAGCTTGGCTGGCCGACAATCTTCTGCAATTCGCTTGAGGTTGCCGAAAGCGGCGAGATCACAGGCTTCAGAATGAGGATCGAAAATTCAAAATACACAACAGTAAAGGCTCTGCAGTCAATCGGCTATAACACTATCGCAAGCGGTGATAGCTATAACGACCTCGGCATGATAAAGGCAAGCAAAGCCGGCTTCCTTTTCAAAAGCACAGAGCAGATCAAAAAGGATAACCCTGAATTCCCTGCATTCGAGACATATGACGAGCTTCTTGCAGCTATTAAAGAAAAACTTGACTGATAAAAAATTCCCTTCGATATCATATCGGAGGGAATTCTGATTTTTTGGTTACAAAATGTAAAAATGATATCACCGGATAATCTGAATATTTATGCTCTGAGCATAACAATTTTACGGATTTTTAATATATAATGCATATAAAAGACAAAAATCAACAAATTCGCAAACATTATTGAAAACCTGAGCTTTTATATGTATAATAATCTTGGACAAAAGGAAAAAACAGAGTTTTATTTCTCACAAGAGCAAGATTATAATATGTACAAGGCTCTGCCTGATTGTCCTGCGGGAAAAGAATATTATTATACGGGAGGTCAGAAAATGAAAGGAACAAAAATACATCACAGACTGCTTTCTGCCGTATCGGCGCTGCTGCTTACGTTCACGCTGTGTTCGGTGACAGCATCTGCCGAAGAACAGTCTCAGACGTCAGAAAGCTCAGGCACACTGCAGCGTTATTATTTTGACGACAACCTTGTCAACACAGGTCTTGACACAGGCTACAGCCAGAAGGATATAATAAACAAGGACGATCCTCATTTCGGCTGGGAGCTTGGAAAATTCAATCTGACCGGCTACACGAGGGTAACAGATGAGGACAGCGCACAGCCTATATTTCTGAAAAATGTGGGTGATAAGCTGACGCTTTGGTTCAAGCTTGACTAGAATATAGACAAGCTTGACGGAGACGAAAACAAGAGAATAGCAGATGATTCAAACGGCTATGACGAGTATTTCGGCGTAAAAGAAACCAATTTCGGCAGAGGTACGCTTATCGTCAGACATTCAGATTACCAGAACAAAAACCAGAAGCCTGTCATATATGAGGACTATCTGAATTCAAAGGCACAGAAGGGCACAGATACAAAGGTAGAGCTTTTTGAAGAAGGCGATTACGAGGTAGCGCTGGATTACGAGATAGAAACCAAATCCAAGGTAATGCTGATAACGAAAACGAACTATACCAATTACCGCATTTCCTTCAGATTTTCTGTCAGAAACGGCAACTGCATGGTATATCCCTTTGATGTAAAGACAAAGGAAGAGCTTACAAACACATCCATCACCCCTAACGGCTTTTATCTTGACCTTGCAAAATCAAGATACCTTGATATCAATATCAAGAAGGAGGTTCTGAAGGAGGGTGCAGAGGGTCTCAGCGAGGATGTACGCTTCAACGCACCTGCAAAGGACGGCAATAAATACACCTCGGAGGGCATCTACACAATAAGCGTCAAAAACAAATATACCGATCAGCAGACAGAGAAAAAGATCTATGTCGGCGACGACAATCTTCTCAAGGCATATATGACCACCGGTCTTTCCATCAGGGAGATACAGAATCAGGTGAAAAACGGTGCGGAAATAAATGATGACGGCACGATCGTAACCGTTTCAAAGCAGGCACTTTCCCCGACTTCCAGCAAGCCCGAGGAGGTCAGCGAGATAAAAACAAAAGCTGCATCAACAGCTAAAGCAGAACCCCCGGCAGATGTTGAAACAATTTCAAAACAAGTACAGGAAACACCTGAAGGTGATAACAGTGTATTCATTCTGATCGGCACAGGCTGTTTTATCTTGATCGCAGCTGTATCTGCTGCCTTAATAGTAATAATGAAGAGCAGAAAAAAGACTGATGCAGATAAATAAAAAATACACCGCCCACAACCGCAGAAAAACTGCTGCTGTGGGCGGTATTTTATTAAGTCTGTGAAAAAACATAAATCAGTTTTGTCCGACGCAGGAATTACTGCTCAGTGGAAACCTCATCACTGCTGTCGTCTGTTTCCTCCGGCAGCCTTGCACCTCTGTAGCGGAAGAAAATGAAGTCCGTGATAAGACCGATAATCGTTATTCCGACCATAAGACCGGTGTATCTGTCGCTTATTATCATCGGCGTACTCATATCCTCTGTCAGAATAAATACGATCAGCGCAAAGATAAAAATGATAATCTCAGCAATTATCCCGATGCCGAGCTTTCTTACAAAACGCCCTAGATCATCCACAACTCTTTCGAGATAATCCTTTTCGGTTTCCCTGACGCCCCGGGGCAGCACTATGTCATACTGCTTGTCATCGAGCATCCCGGAAAAGCTTTTACGCTTCTTTCTTGAATAACCCAGCTGCCTGTATTTTTTCCTGATGCTGAAAACCGGAATGACCGTAAACAGCGAAATTCCCACACAAACGAGATTGAGCACAGCCCATCCGCTGTTTCCCGTATTGTGTCCTGTTACAACATTTTCCGTATCAGCAACAACAGTTCCGTTTCCGTGGATGATAGCAGTTGTCGGTTCAGCATTACAGAATATTACTACCCTGCCGTTTGTAGTCTGGCTTGCACAGGTGGAAAGGGCAACTATCTTTTTCGTCTTTGAAAAATCGCTTTCGATGAACTGATCCGAATGTTCCCTCAGATATTCAATAATGCTGTCAAGACCCTTGTTATTCAGATTGGAAACAGCGTATACCTCAGACGAGTATGCGTCAGTTTTCAGGCAGGCAAATACCGTCAGATCATAAACCTGATCCGGTGTCAGCAGCTCGCCCTTGCGGTGGGACATAAAGAATTCCTCATCCTCATATTTGTCGATATCCCCGAACATTGCGCCGTTGTCCATATGATGACCGTATATGATATTGTAGCTGTCGAGGAATTGTCCGTTGTTCTCGCTGCTGAGATAGATCGAACCTGTCAGAGAGCTGTTTCCGAAAATATCCTTGTTGATATATTCAAGGTCGTCTCTGCCCTGTGCGATAGGATAGTTAATATTCGTTTCATAGATCGACACCCATCCCACCGCATCGGGATTCATCATTCTTATCTTGCTGAAATCAAGCCCGTCGTCCTCAGTCACAACCGGCTTGTACTGCTGCAGTTCCCTTGACGAAAAGGCATTTTCACCGATCCTGAAATTATCATAGAGCACATAAGCGCTGTATATCAGCAATATCGCAGCCAGAATACCCGTCAGCAAGCCCAATATCCTGTCAGCTATCCTTGCAGCTGTACGAAGCTTTTCCATCTGCTGTCATGCTCCTTTCCTCAGATAATAATTAGCTGATTGTAAAATCAAAAAAAGCTTTTATTTATGCGGATAATCAGCTTTGTAATTCAGAATTTTTCTCCGCTGCCATCCGTCATTTTCTTCGCCGTCGATAGTGTCCGCTATTTTACAATCACGCTCAGAAGGCTCTGAAAAGTCTGTCCGCAAGCCTTCCGACTGCACATGGAAATCAAGTTTCTACAAAAGAAAAATATAATTCTGTCATCCTGAGCGCAAGCGAAGGATCTTTTTCACAAAAATAGCCATATCGCAAAGATTCTTCGTGGCTGCGCTCCTCAGAATGACAAATTTGTATGTCTTTATTTTTAAAAATTGATTTCCTTGACGCCTGCAAGCCTTGCTCAGAGATTGGTTCTTCTCATTATAGAAATGACAGTACCGCTTATCTCGTCCGTTGAAACAGGTCCGAAGTACCGGCTGTCCTCGGCATTTGTTCTTGAATCCGCAAGTACAAAGCACTGTCCGGCTTCAAGAGTAAGGGGATATTTTACAAAGCCCTCATATCTCGGAGTTGATTTAAAAATATTACTTTCCAGAACAGCATTGCCGTTTATTTTCAGCTTTTCATCATCTGTTATCTCAACGGTATCTCCTTCTACAGCAACAACACGACCCACATAGGTAGTATCATTTTTTCTCAGCACCAAAATATCCTGAGCCTTAGGATCTCTGTCCAGACGGAAATACAGCAGCAGATCACCGCTGTCAATACGGGGATACATATCATTATTCGGTGCTGACATCAGCCCGAAAAACACTCCGAACAGCAGCCATAGCATGATAACAATGATAATAGCATGAAGAATAAAAAGCTGCGGATACCGCATGGGGCTGATTCTTTTTTTATTTTTCTTCTGAACCTTTTTGTCGTTGTCAGCGGACTGTATATCATCCGTATTCTGAACTGTATCAGCCATATATGTACCTCCCAAAGAATATTCCGGGTCTGTCTCCGGAGGGCGCAGAAAGCCTCTGCACATTCCGGACACAGACCCGCCCCGTTTCATCGGGGCGAGTCCTTGTATCAGTCCTGCCAGCTGCACACACTGCATTCAGTCAGCGTGCACATTAACCCGTACCGCAGGACATTTCATTAACACTGACATAGAATAATGTTATCAGTATCAGATCACGTCAGTATTATCCTTCTTAGCCTTGCTTCTGCGAGAAACGATGAAGAAGATCACACCGAATGCAGCGATCATAGCAAATGCACCAAAACGAAGAACAACGCCTGTGGGTGAGATAG
>CACWVH010000031.1:14589-42682 GCA_902764235.1 uncultured Ruminococcus sp. | reverse complement strand
ACCCCAGAGCGAAACGTAGTGAAGCGATAGCGCGTCGCGACACCGGCGGCACGCCGGCAAGATGACGGAAAAAGGGCAAGCAAGACAGGTGCTGAGCCGGAAGGCGTGATTTATTCAGTGATTCCTTAAGTATTTTGTTTTGCCAATTAAGGAATCACTGGATTTAATCAATGCTTCCTTAATAATATACACTCAGAGCGTGACGCTCTTAGATATCTTTTTAACAATTCAGTCTGAACAAGTGTTAAATATCAACACTGCCGCAATAATGACACATTGTATATTGAGAAAAGAGGATTATGGAGATTATTGTTAAGTACAGCGGAGATTTTGAGCAGTTTATTTCCGGGCTTGAGGATATCGGTGTTTTCCGGCCGGTTGACCTCGGGCAGGGATTTGCTGTATTAGATATTTCTGCGGATATGATATCAGTGCTTGAAGCACTGCCCCTTGTGGAGGATATTGAGCTGCCGAAAAGTGTTTTTCTGAACAATTCAGTCACACCGCCCGTCAGCTGTCCCGGACTGCCGGATTTCAGGCGCAGTCTGTACAGCGGTGCAGGTGTTCTTGTTGGCATCATCGACACAGGAGTTGATTATACAAACAGGGAATTCCTTCTTCCGGACGGCAGGACAAGAATTGCTGCCATCTGGGATCAGAGTGCACAAGGCACTCCTCCGCCGGGCTTTTTTGAGGGTGCGGAGTACAGCCGGGAGAAGATAGATTCAGCTCTGCTTTCAGCTGACCCCTTTTCAGTCATACCAAGAACAGATATTTCCGGTCATGGCACAGCTGTTGCCGGCATTGCCGCAGGAAACACCACAGGCGCAGCATATGCTTCGGAGCTTATCGTTGTCCGTGTACGGTCTGCTTCGGGCGAGGATGAAAAAACCACCCAGCTGATGAAGGCACTGAGGTATGTTATTACAAAGGCAGCACAGCTGCAAAAGCCGGCTGCAATTAATATCAGCTATGGGATGAACCAGGGCTCTCACAGGGGCGATTCACTTTTTGAAAGCTATATCTCAGCTGTGTCAAGGGAGTGGAAAACCACCATCGTCATCCCCACCGGCAACGAGGGCGGCGCAGGGCACCACTATGAGGGAAGGCTCAGCAACGGTGAGGAGCTTGACATAGGCTTTTTCACGGCTAAGGGTATTGACAGCTTCTATCTTTCAATGTGGAAAAACTATACGGATATTATCTCTGCCGAGCTGTTTCTTCCGGACGGAAAAAGCACCGGTGTGATAAACAGATACACTACTAACACAAACGCTGTTGCGGACGGGCTGTCGGTAACATCTGTTTTCGGTCAGCCCTCAGCAAGAAGTGTCTTTCAGGAGATCTTTTACGATATTCGTCCGGCAGGCGGAACGATTCCACAGGCACTGTGGACTCTGAGGCTGCGTGCGGAAAGCATTGTTGACGGACATTTTGACATATGGCTGCCGACAATTGAGCAGGTGACAGCTGACACCTATTTTACAGATCCCGGCGACACACTGACAATGACTATCCCCTCCACTGCCGCAGGGATAATCCGTGTTGCAGGCTTTGACAGCAGAACAGGTGCGGCAGCGGCTTTTTCGGGCAGGGGTACAAGATGTCCCGGCGAGGTACTGCCGGATGTCAGTGCACCGGCTGTCAATGTAGCTGCGCCGTCACTTTCCGGCGGCTTTGACAGTCTGAGCGGTACAAGCTTTGCCTCTCCTGCCGTGACTGGCTATGCCGCTCAGCTTATGCAATGGGGTATAGTCTGCGGCAATTCAAAATTCATGTACGGCGAGCGTGTCAAAGCGGAGCTGCGTCTTGCTGCACAAAGGAGCCGGGATATCAACTATCCCGACCCGTCCCTCGGCTACGGAAGGATATTCTGACAATCTGCAATGTGCTTCGCTATTAATTATCGGAGAGGTTTCAGAGCGGATTTGCCTGAGCGTAAGCAGCTTAGTTACGCTAATTTATGGATTTTTACGTGCCGCTGATTTATTCGCAGGCGTCCGCAGGATGCGGACGCGGCAAAAGAGAAGACCCATAAGAGGAGGAGCTTACACCCCTCCCCTTAAGGTTCTCCTCTTTTGAAATCTTCTCTCCTTAACCCCACCCCGCCTCCGCTGCGCTGCCCACCGCCTGCGGTGGGCGTGCTCGCCTACTGCACTCGCTCGGTGCGCTGCGCTGCCTTCGGCGTGCTCGCTTACTTTTGTAGCGTCTGCTGGTTTTGTGTGAGCGTGAGCGACTTCGTTTCGCTGATTCAGAAATTTGCGTTCCGCTATTAACTTTTGGTTAAACGCTAAAGCAGCAAATACGCAAAAATTATTCACTATTCATTATTCATTGAGCGAACGAAGTGAGCGTTTCCGTTCCGCTGTTTACTTTCCAAACTCCAAATTCAATTATTCATTATTCATTTTTAATAATTACCTGAATCCGTGAAACTCAGTATTGATTGTTCTGAAAAACCCAGAGATAATGCATTTTTTATGCATTTCAGCGCCTGACGCCTGGCTGAAATAAAAAAACCGGAAGGTTTTAAAAAATGATTTAATTCAATTTCACGGATTCAGGAATTAATTAATACACGGAGGTGCGGTATGGCGATTGAGACATTGACGCCTGATGAGGATATACTTACACTTGAGGAATTTGTCAGTCTTGATACTACGGTGGATTTTCAGGCGATAGCCTCGGACAGGTTTCTGAAATATGTAGCTGAACGACCGTATATTCACCTTGGCACAAGACTTGCGAATGATTATATAGTAGCCTATACTAATGAGATCTATCTGCCTGAGATATTCAGGGAGCTTGGCAGTGATTTTCTGCTTTCAATGCCGAAAATAATGTCGCCTGTGGATGCCGCAAGCAATGAAGCGGCTGGCGTGACACGGGTGCTGGGACAGCCATTTCTTGATCTTTCAGGTCAGCAGGTCATAATCGGGATCATTGATACCGGGATAGATTATACAAAAGATGCCTTCCGCTTTGAGGACGGCACGACAAAGCTTCTCAGTCTGTGGGATCAGTCAATAGACGGCAGCCGTGAGGACGGTGTGTATTTCGGTTCGGTTTACAGTCAGGAGGATATAAATAATGCACTTTCCTCTCCCTCTCCGCAGTCGCTTGTGCCGAGTGTTGACAACGACGGTCACGGGACCTTCATTGCCTCTGTTGCTGCCGGTAATACCGGAGACAAATATATTGGCGCTGCACCCCGGGCAAGCATCATTGCCGTAAAGCTCAGACGGGCAAGACAGTATTATATTGACAGGTATCTTCTTCCGCAGGATGACCCGAATCTTTTTGAAAGCTCTGATTTCCTGCTGGGGATAAAGTATGTACTCGATCAGAGCACAAAATACGATATGCCTGTCGTGATACTTATCGGAATGGGCAGCAATACTGCGGCGCATGACGGCAATACGCTTTTTGAGGATTATATCTCCTTCATTTCTTCCCGTGCAGGCTGTGCGGTGGTCTGCGCTGCCGGAAATGAGGCAAATGCACGGCATCACACTGCCGGAAGCGTCAGAAAAGGCGGCGAGGACAAGATAAATATAAAGGTAGGTCAGCAGGGAACCTCCTTCGGGACGATCATTTTCACTCCTGCCTTTGACAAGATATCAATAAGCGTGACCTCTCCGGCAGGTGAGATAATGGCGAGAAAGCCATTCCGTGCCGGGGCTGAATATACAGAGCAGCTTATACTTGAAAATACTTCAATCACCCTCAGATATTCAAGGGACAGCAACAATACCGTATGGGTTGGTCTCGAATCAGCGACAGAGGGTATCTGGGAGATCACCATTTACGGCGATGAGATCGTCAGCGGAAATTATCAGGCATGGCTGCCGATAACCGGTCAGACGGACGGCTCTGTGGAATTTCTGCGCCCGGTGTCGGAATATACCATTGTGTTCCCGGCGACAGCTATTAAAAATATAGTGAGCGGTGCTTACAACAGTGCTGACGGCAGTCTGCTTGTTTCCTCATCGTGGGGACCGACAAGGCTCGGAAAGCCTGCGCCTGATTTCACAGCTCCGGGTGTTCAGGTGGCAGGTATCTACCCCGAGGGCTACGGAACAATGACAGGTACAAGTGTTGCTGCAGCGGTCACGGCAGGTGCGGCAGCTCTGATGCTTGAGTGGGGTATCGTAAAAGGCAATATGCAGAATATGAACGGAGAGCTTATAAGAAGCTTGTTTATCGGCGGTGCAAGGAGAGAGAGCAATCTTACTTACCCCAACAACAAATGGGGCTACGGTAAGCTTGATCTGTATGGTACGTTTGAATATCTTATAAACAGACAATAAAGGACTCTGCGCTCTGTGTTCGTATTATCCGTTGATTCAGAAATTTATGTGTCACTGTTTACTTTTGATAATGGTAAAGCAGCAAATGTGAGTAAACATTATTCACTATTAGTTGTTCGTTATTCTTTATTATTTGAGTAAACGAAGTGAGCGTTTCTGAGCGTTTCTGAGCGTTTCCGTGAGCGTGAGCAGCTTTGTTACGCTGTTTCTGATTCTTACGTACCTCTGGCGTCGATGCAGGCGTCCGCAGGATGCGGACGCAGCAAAAAGAGAAGACCCATAAGAGGAGGAGCTTACGCCCCTCCCCTTAAGGTTCTCCTCTTTTGAAATCTTCTCTCCTTAACCCCACCCCGCCCACGCTGCGCTGCCCACCGCCTGCGGTGTGCGTGCTCGCTTACTTTTGTAGCAGCGGTTAGTTTTGTGTGAGCGTGAGCGGCTTCGTTTCGCTGAATCAGAGATTTTCGTTCCGCTATTTACTTTTTCCTGAATCCGTGAAATTGAATTAAATCGTTTTTTTAAACCTTCCGGGTTTTCATTTTAGTATGGGTGAACAGCTTAAAAACCTGAAATGCATAAAACAACGCATTATCTCAGGTTTTTTCAGAACAATCAATAATGAGTTTCACGGATTCAGGTTTTTGTTAAACGCTAAGGCAGCAAATACGCAAAAATTATTCACTATTCATTATTCATTGAGCGAACGAAGTGAGCGTTTCTGCTCGCTTACTTTCGTGGCGGCGGTTAGTTTCGTGTGAGCGTGAGAAGCTCTGTTACGCTGATTCAGAGATTTATGTGTCGCTATTCACTTTTGGTTGAACGGTAAAGCAAAGTTCTATCATCAAATCAAATTCCTCATTCCTAATTCCTCACTCCTAATTCCACTTTCCAAATTCAATTATAAATTAATACATGGAGGTTGTGCTATGGCAAATGGTACACAAACTCAGGAAAACTTTTTTGGTACACTGAAAATATCTGCTTTTTCGCCGACTGTCGGGAGACCTGCGCCCGATACGGCGGTCAGCATCAGAGAAAGCGGCAGCTCACGGCTAATATTTGCAGGACTGACCGACAGTGAGGGGCAGCTTGCGCCTGTCATACTTCCGGCACCGTCAGAGCTGATCTCGCAGACGCCGCCGGGTGAGGTGCAGATACTGCCGCCCTCAGCAGATCAGCTGATCTCAGAGCTTAATGAGGGAAATATGGGTGATATCTCTCCGGCGAAAGAGCCACAGCCCTTTTCAAGCTTTGATGTGACTGCCGTAAGTGCTGAGGGTGAGCGCACGGAAATAAACGGAGTACAGGTTTATCAGAATTCTGTTTCTCTGCAAAGCATTATTTTCCCGGGGCAGGATGATGAAATAGATATTCCCGACCCGAATATTATGAGCGGCTTTCCTGAGAAAATTCCCGAGGCAGACCAGAAGCCGATGCCGCCTGCACAGGGTGAGGTCGTACTTCCGCAGCCTGTGATACCGGAAACCATAGTTGTACATGACGGTGTTCCCGGGGACAGGAATGCTGAGAATTATTATGTCGACTTTCAGGATTATATAAAAAATGTGGCAAGCTCGGAAATATTCACAACATGGCCCAGAGAGGCAATAAAAGCGAATGTCATTGCGATAATATCATTTACACTGAACAGGGTTTACACGGAATGGTACAGAGGCAAGGGTTATGATTTTACTGTCACGAATTCCACTGCTTACGATCAGGCGTTTGTATACGGGAGAAATGTTTTTTCCGAGATAGACCAGATCGTTGACGAGGTGTTTACAATATATATCACAAGAGAAGATGCAACTCAGCCGCTTCTTGCACAGTATTGTGACGGGATAAGGGTTAACCGCAGCGGTTGGCTGAGTCAGTGGGGCTCAAAGCAGCTTGCCGACAGCGGCTATGACGCTCTGAGGATACTGCGTACCTTTTACGGCAGGGATATCGTTCTCAGAGAGGCTCAGAGAGTTCAGGGTATACCTGTGTCATTTCAGGGTACGCTGAGCCGGGGCTCAAGGGGACCGCAGGTGCGGGTGCTTCAGCAGCAGCTCAACGGTATCTCAGACAATTTTCCGCTTATACCAAAGCTTTCCGTAGACGGTATTTTCGGTCCGAAAACTGAGCAGGCGGTAAAGGTATTTCAGCAGATCTTCAACCTGCCTCAGTCGGGCATTGTGGATTTCGCAACATGGTACCGCATTTCTGATATATATGTAGCTGTCAAAAAGCTTGCAGAATAAAAAAACAACAGGTTGCAGGGGTACTGCATCCTGTTTGTATTTCAGAACAATTATTTAAGGAAGCACTGAAAAAATCAAGTGCTTCCTTAATTATTATCAGATCAGTGTGAATTCACAAGCTTTCTGTGCTTTCCGGCAAAGGTGAAGAAGAACACCAGTCCGAAAACTATGAAGGCTGCTGCAAAGATCCAGAAATATACAAAAATACCGTTGAAATATTCAACAAAAAGATTATAAAGTGATCTTGTGGCAAGATTTATCTTTCCGAATATTCCAGAAATTGTAACTGTGCCTGCAATGACAGCATCACATAAAAATGCTGCAATAAAAGCATAGCTCAGATATCTGTATCCCCTGTGCCTGAATTCATTGGTCAGAAACAGGATCGCTGTTATAATGCCTCCGATCAGCACAAGAGCGATTATCGTAATATTAAGCGGCATACTCAGCTTGCCGATATAATTTGCAAGAACAGAGAAAAACGGGATCTCTATTGAATTTGTATATATATCCGCTGCCTCATTGACAAGGTATTCAAGAGAGCTTTCCTTTACCTCGGTGCCTTCCTTTTTGTTTTCCTCTATATATGCATCAAGGGACGCTCTGAATTTCTGCTTGAAATTTGTGGTATTGATAAGGGTTGACTTTCCCGAATAAAAGGAATCAACATAGCTTACAATATCCTCACGCATATCATAGCCTGCGGTGAAATCATTTGCAAATTCGCTTGACAGTCCGCTGGCATGGGCAAGGCTTTCAAGCTGTCCTCTCATTTCCTCTGTGACCTGTGTATAGTACTCCCTGTTTGACATTGCCTGAAGCATATAGTCAGGCGAGAATACAGTCACTCTCAGAGATACGCACACTGACAGTAAAAATAATATCAATGCAAGAAAGAATGACATTACGACATAAACAAAGGTCCTCAGCTTACTGCTGCTTTTCTTTTTTCTTTTTTCAGACATAATACACCATCCTATCTGCTGATATCCAGCTTCGGCCCTGATACATATTTCGCATATACAAAGCATCTCTGGGATGTAAGTCCGAACTGGTCAAACGGATAACAGGTATACAGCGTCAGAGTTTCCTCCCTTGCGCCAAGGTCATAGGCACTCTTGTCATTATACTTTTTAACTGCGATATCCGTGATCTCATATTTATAATTGCCATAGCTGGTACGGATCAGTATTGTCTGACCCTTCTGAGCATATTTCAGTCCGTTGAAATAGGTCGCATTATGTCCTGCCACAAGAATAGGTCTTCCATATCCGGGGATGAAGCTTCCTGTGTAAATTCCCACACCGTAATTGAGCTGGAGATCGCCGTCACCATAGAAAAGCGGACATTTTATATTGCAGTCCTCTATGATGAACTCTCCGAACTGATCACTGTAATCAGGATATTCGATATCTGTGATCGGCACTGTCTTTGTTGTTTTTTTGGATTGAGCGTTACTTGTTTCTTCTTTTACGTCTTCCTCAAGTCCTTCTGAGGTCGGAACATATATATTTTTGAATTCATCAGAAAAATCGTGCGGATTATCCGAGAAAAACATACTTGCCATGTTTATGAAGCGCATTGTATTAGGGATTATTATCGCTGAAGCTATTCCAAGTATCAACACACAAAAGACAATGGGAAGAATTATAAAATTCTTCCCATTGAGTGAACGGTGCGAAGAATGATGATGATGCTTATTATGCATCAACTGTCTCCTTCTTAGAAGTTCTGATAAGATATACGCCTGCTGCTGATACCAGAAGGATACCAACACCTGCAACTGCTACTACGCCCGGAACGTCGAAGCCAGTTGTCTTTACAACGCCATCTTTACCACCGACACTTACGTCAGCTACAGGAGTAGAACTCTTGCCGTCTGCGCTCTTTGTTACAACTGTAACAACACGTGTTGCCTTATTGTACTCGATTGTACAATCAACAACAGCTGCTGCTTCCTTTGCAAGGCTTACAGCCTTATCAACCTCAGCATCAGTGAACTCAGAGAACTTGCTCTTGCCAACGCTTGTGAGGTAAGCCTTGACCGCATTGATCTTAGCGATGACCTCATCAGCCTGAGCATCTGTCATGTCTACTTCCTTGATGAAGTACTGCTCAGCCTGATTGATATACTGAACAGGAAGACTCTTCTGAACGCCGCCCATGTCTACTGTTGTGTTAAGCTCTGCGAGAACTTTTTCTTCTGCAGCGTTAAGACCAGTAGTTGATGCAGCGAAGACAGATGCAGAAGCTCCTACAGCTACTACTGCTGAAAGCATTGCAGCTGAAAGAACCTTGAGTACTTTCTTCATGATAAAAACTCCCTTTCATAATATTAGAATATGAATATACTCTATATGACAGAGTTTATATCTGTCTTACCGTATGGTATGATTGATGTACGAACGGCTGATCGTGAGATGAAAGCCAATTTTTGCCAAACAAATACACATACGACCATATATCCAATTCTTCACTAATTATAATACTATAACAGTAAAAATGTCAAGATAATAGCTTAGAATTTTTATTTTCGTCTTATTGCACAACAAACCACTTGAAGCAGAAGTTTTACAAGTTCAAATAACGGACAAAAACAAAAATTTCACTAAAATCCAATCTTCTCTCACTATTACCTCAGTATTATATCATTTTCTTTCTTTAAAATCAATAGGTTTTAAAAATATTATTTCCAGCTCGTATAATTTTTTGATTAATATACAAAATGTTATTGTTTTTTCTGCCATTAATTACATACTTTTTATACCTTGTAAAGCTTTCCATTTCTTTATGTTTGATGTATTAAATGATATTTTTTCTATATCCAGATATGACAGCTTAATTAAAAGCAATACTCTTTTTTTGCTGTTTATTCAGTGTTTTTTCTGCTGTTTCATGTTTTTTCTGACCACTGCTTTCTTCCGGTGGGCGTCCGCAGGATGCGGACGCGGACAAAAGAGAATACCCATAAGAGGAGGAGCTTACGCCCCTCCCCTTAAGGTTCTCCTCTTTTGAAATCTTCTCTCCTTATCCCCACCCCTTCCGCTGCTCTGCCCACCGCCTGCGGTGTGCGTGCTCGCTTACTGCACTCCCTTCCCCACGCTGCGCTGCCTTCGGCGTGCTCGCTTACATTTGTGACGGCGGCAAGTTTTGTGTGAGCGTGAGCAGCTTCGTTACGCTGATTCTAAAATTTACGTGTCGCTATTTACTTTTGGTTGAATGGAAAAGCAGCGGGCATACGTAAACATTATTCACTATCCGTTATTCTTTATTCTTTGAGCGAACGCAGTGAGCGTTTCCGTTTCCGGTCAGATATAAAAATAACCGGACAGCTGTTTCTATTGCAAAGGGAAGCAGCTGTCCGTATAATTATTCGTAATTAATTATTAATTAAAGAACGTTTTGTAGTTTTTTTCTTATCGGCTTTTGCGGTTTTTTTCTTTGCCTTGCCTCTTTCGACAACAGGCTCGCCGTTTCCTGTCACAGCGTCGGAGGTAATGATTATCTTGGAGATAGTTTCATCCGACGGTGCCTCATACATCAGGTTCTTGAGAAGCTCCTCCATGATGGAGCGAAGTCCTCTTGCGCCTGTGTGGCGCTCGATTGCCTTTCTTGCTATCTCAAGGAGTGCATTTTCGCCGAATTCAAGGATAACCCCGTCCATTTCAAACAGCTTTTTATACTGCTTTACGAGAGAATCCTTCGGCTCCTCAAGTATACGCACGAGGGCATTCTCGTCAAGTCCGTTCAGGGCTGTCAGCACCGGAAGACGTCCCACAAGCTCGGGAATAAGTCCGAATTTGACCAGATCCTGAGGTATGACCTCCTGCATCCAGCTTGTTGTATCAAGCTCTGTCTTTGTCTTTATATCTGCGTTAAAGCCGAAGGATGACGAACCGACACGCTTTTCGACTGTCTTTTCAAGTCCGTCAAACGCACCGCCGCAGATGAACAGGATGTTGCTTGTATCTATCTGTATAAACTCCTGCTGAGGGTGCTTTCTGCCGCCCTGGGGCGGAACATTGGACACAGTTCCCTCAAGTATCTTGAGAAGTGCCTGCTGTACTCCCTCGCCGCTTACATCACGGGTGATCGAGGGGTTTTCGGATTTTCTTGCGATCTTATCAATCTCATCAACATAGATGATACCACGCTCTGCTCTTGCTATCTCGAAATCAGCAGCCTGTATCAGTCTGAGAAGGATATTCTCCACATCCTCGCCGACATAGCCTGCTTCTGTAAGCGTTGTTGCGTCTGCAATTGCAAAGGGCACATCAAGTATACGTGCAAGAGTCTGTGCAAGAAGGGTCTTTCCGACGCCGGACGGTCCTAAAAGAAGGATATTGCTCTTATTGAGCGCAACATCATCCTCGCTCTGATAGTTTATTCTTTTATAATGATTATAAACAGACACTGCAAGAGAAACCTTTGCCTCATCCTGACCGATGACGTATTCATCAAGCAGCTTTTTTATTTCCATAGGCTTGGGAAGCTCGCTGAAATCGCTGAAAAACTCTCCGTCATAATCATCGTCAAAGTCACTGCCTCCGCTGAGCAGTGATGAACAAAGAGACACGCATTCATCGCATATATATGCTCCCGAGCCCTGAAACAGGCGGCCGACAAGCTCCTGCGGCTTTCCGCAGAAGGAGCAGCCGATCGTTCTTTTATTATCGTTATTATCAGGCATTTACGCTGCTCCTATCATCTTTTTGTGATTACCTTATCGATAAGACCGTATTCAAGAGCCTGCTGAGCTGTCATAAAGTTATCACGCTCTGTATCTCTTGCGATCACATCATAGGGCTGTCCTGTGTTCTCTGAAAGGATAGTGTTCAGCTTTTTCTTTGTCTGGATGATATGGTCCGCATGGATCATAATATCTGTTGCCTGACCCTGTGCGCCGCCGCTGGGCTGGTGGATCATGATATCAGCATTCGGCAGAGCAAAGCGCTTGCCCTTTGTGCCTGCTGAAAGAAGGAATGCTCCCATACTTGCTGCCATACCCATGCAGATCGTAGAAACGTCGCATTTGATGTACTGCATTGTGTCATAGATTGCCATACCGTCAGTTACTGATCCGCCGGGGCTGTTGATATAAAGGCTGATATCCTTTGTGGAATCCTGTCCTTCAAGATAAAGCAGCTGAGCCACGATAAGGCTTGCTGTTACATTATTGACTTCCTCCGTAAGCATGATTATTCTGTCGTTGAGAAGTCTTGAATAGATGTCATAGGAGCGTTCTCCCCTGTTTGTCTGTTCAACAACATAAGGTACTAATGCCATTCTGTTTACCTCCGTTTCGGCTGAGGCAGCTTTTTCCTTCAGGCTGCCTGTTTAGTATTTCACGTCCTCTTCCGGGCGTTTGTCAGCAGATGATATTTTCCCTTGTCTGCGCCCCTAAGGGGGTGACAGCAGCGAAGCATTTACTGCTGCCGCCGTTTTTTTTACAACATCCTGTGTTTTCACGGGCATATATACTGAAATGATTGTCCGTATGATAAAGCTTTATTCACAAGTGTCTTTTAAAATGACTCCCGGGATACAGAATTATTATGCCGGGATCATCATCTGCCGTTTTTCCTGTCATTTTCAGAATATCTGATTATTCTGCTGCCTTGGCAACAGCGTTTTCCTTTACAAAGTTCATTGCTCTTTCAGACTCGATGTCACCGGCGATATCTCTCGGACCGAAGGCTGCCTTTACTCTTGCTGCGTCAACCTTATATGTTTCTGCAAGCTCGTTATACTTAGCCTCTACATCCTCATCGCTTGCCTTGAGACCCTCAAGCTCTGCAATCTTTCTGAGTGCAAGTCTGATCTTTACCTGAGCCTCTGCTCTGTCACGGTAGGTATCACGGAGTCTTTCCTCTGTAAGACCTGTGTACTGCATATATGTGTTAAGGTCAAGTCCTTGTGAGCGAAGGTTCATTGCGAACTCGTCAACAAGTGTATCCAGCATATTCTCATACATTGCCTCCGGCACCTCTGCCTCAAGAAGCTCTGTGAGCTTTTCAGCAATCTGATTTTCCTTATCATTTTCAGCAGATGTCTTTTTGCTTTCCTCAAGCTTTGTTCTGAGGTCTGCCTTATATTCGTCAACTGTATCGAATTCGCTTACATCCTTTACGAATTCATCATCTACCTCAGGAAGCTCGTGAGTCTTTACCTCGTGGAGCTTGATCTCGAACTGTACAGCCTTGCCCTTAAGCTCCTCTGCCTGATAATCCTCAGGGAAGGTCACGTCGATGGTGAATTCCTCGCCTGCCTTATGACCTACTACCTGCTCCTCAAAGCCCGGGATGAAGCTGCCGCTGCCGAGTGTCAGGCTGTAGTTTTCAGCTGTACCGCCCTCGAAAGCCTCTCCGTCAAGGATACCCTTGAAGTCGATCACTGCGATATCGTCATTTTCTGCAGCTCTGTCCTCAACTGTGATAAGACGGCTGTTTCTCTTCTGTACCTTCTTTATCTCCTCGTCGATATCCTCATCTGTTACCTCAGGTGACATAGGAGTGAATTCGATTCCCTTGTAATCCTTGATCTCGACCTCAGGCTCAACTGTGATAACTGCCTTGAAGGTAAGACCGTCCTTACCTGCTTCCTCGATATCAAGGTCAACCTTATCTTTTATCATATTAAGACCTGCCTCGTCTGCTGCTGCAACGATAGCTGCCGGATAGAGATCCTTTATTGCATCCTCATAGAATACGCCTTCGCCGTATTCCTTTTCGATAAGTCTTCTCGGTGCCTTTCCCTTTCTGAAGCCGGGAATATTGATGCTCTTTACCTGTCTTTTATAAACAGCATCAACTGCCTTCATAAATGTTTCGCCGTCGATTTCCACAACAAGCTCATAGCGGTTTGTTTCAACCTTGTTTGATGATTTAAGTGCCATTTTATTTTCCTCCGAACCGAGCTTTTAACGCTCCTTTATATTTTGCGGAATTCTTCCGCAGTCTGCTTTAAGGCGTCCAACGGATTCCCGTCCCGGGCGGCTTTGCCGCAATCAATAAAGCAAACCATACTATATTATAATATAAACTCCCTCTCAAGTCAAGCATAAACCAGCGCCGGCCACGGAAATCAATTTTCTTAAAAAGAAATATTATTTAACCTTTTTTCTTACATTTTACTTAAATTTGAAGCGAAATGCGGGGGCTTTCCGTTCGCCCCCGCACCCCTTCGGTATCAAAAAAGATAATAATATATGAGAAGATTTTAAAAATTGATTTCCGTGATCGCCGGCGTGCCGCCGGTGTCGAAACGAATCCGCTCATCCCCATAAAAAACTTACCGCCAATTCAAAAATAAGCGAGCACGCTGCATGGCAGCACAGCACCTGTCGGTATTTCACTTTTCCGGCTTTTTAAAACATCCGGTATATTGCAAAACTGCCGCAGAATGATCTGCGGCAGTCCGGAATGCTTTGAAGAGGCATCACGCTTTATTATTTTGCTGTGATCGTGAAGGTCTTTGCAGAAATTGTTCCGTCTGCATCAACAGCAACTGCTCTGAGGTTGTACTCTGTTGCTGCTGTGGGTGTGAACTTAGCGTATGTTTCCTTGGCATTGCCGTAGCTGAGCTTGTTCCACTTTGTGTTTGCTGCTCTCTTGAAGAAGAACTGATATGTAACAGGCTTTGTGCCGCCTACTGCTCTTCCTGAGATTGTGATGGTTGTGTTTGTCTTTACAGTAGTATCCTTGTTGATAAGAGAAATGTTTGTAAGTGCCATGCTCTTTACAACTGTTACTGTGAACTTTGACTCAGCTGTGTTGTTCTTTGCGTCCTTTACGATGACCTTGAGGTCATAGGATGCTGCTGCTGTGGGAACGAGTGTTGCATATGTTGCTGTACCGAATTCTGTACCCATCTTGTTCCACTTGCTGTTTGTGCTTCTCTTGAAGTAGAATGCATACTTGTAGGGACCTGTGCCGCCGGTTGCTGCGCCTGTGATCCTTACGTCATCACCGATCTGTACCTTCTTTGCGTTGAGGTATCCGCCTGTCTTGAGCGTATTGCTGTCCTGAGCAGTTACGGTGAAGGTCTTTTCTGCTGTTGCGTTTGCGCTGTCCTTTACTATTACCTTGACATCAAATACTGCTGCTGATGTGGGAGTAAAGCTTGCGCTTGTTGCTGTGCCGAACTCTGTTCCGATCGTATTCCACTTTGTGTTTGTGCTTCTCTTGTAGTAATATGCATACTTATAGGGTGATGTACCGCCGGATGCTGCGCCTGTGATCTTTACAGCTGTTCCTGCATTTACTTTTGTGCTGTTTACAGAAGAATTGTTTGCAAGTGCTGCTGTATTGACAACTTTAACTGCGAAGGTCTTGTTTGCTGTGCTGCCTGCACTGTCCCTGACGATGACCTTGAAGTTGTAGGAGCCTGTGGCTGTGGGAGTATAGGATACTGTTGTAGCAGTACCGAACTCTGTTCCGATAGCCTTCCATGCAGAATCATTTGCACCCTTGTAATAGAATGCATATGTGTAGGATGATGTACCGCCGGAAGCCTTACCTGTGAGCTTGACAGCAGTATTCTTGCTTACTGTTGTTGCGCTGATGGTTGAGTTGTTCTCAAGCTCTGTTACAGGATCACTTCCTGTTACTGTAACATTTACTGTTGCTGTCTTGCCGTTGTTGGAGCTTGCTGTGATAACAGCTGTGCCTGCCTTGACAGCAGTAACTGTACCTGAGCCTGAAACTGTTGCAACTGCTGAGTTGCTTGTTGACCATGTGATAGTCTTGTTTGTTGCATTTGAGGGTGCAACCGTTGCTGTAACTGTGCCTGTAGCGCCTTCCTTGAGTGAAAGACTTGTGGGTGAAACAGATACTGATGTAACATCAATTGTTTCGATCTTTTCAACTACATGATCGAGACCGCTGGCAGTATAGTAGCCCTGATCTACATATTTGAGGTCTCCTGTCTGCGGTGAATTGCCGCCGTTGAATACCACCATCAGAGTTGAGCTTGTGGTCTTGTACTCATAGCTGTATACATTATCGCCCATATCTGTCATCTTTGTGCCGGGCCATTCTGCGCCGACTGTTGAATTTGTAGCTGAATCAAAGAGATAGATATATGCGCTGCCCCAGCCTGAGGGCTTCTCGAAGTATACGCCGTTATCGACCATTGTGAACTGCTTGCCGGTTACTGTTACCGTACAGGTTGCTGTAAAGCCGTTGTAGGTAGCTGCTGTAATTGTAGCTGTACCCTCTTTTACTGCTGTTACCGCACCGCCTGCGCTGACCTTGGCAACATTTGTGTCGCTTGAGGTCCAGGTCACTGTCTTGTTTGTAGCATCGCCGGGAAGAACAGTTGCCGTAAGCTGACCTGCATTGCCTGCAATAAGCTCAAGTGAGGACTTATCAAGTGTGATGCCGGTAGGCTTGATGATGCTTGTATTTTCTGTTACCGTTACGGTACAGGTTGCTGTCTTGCCGTTATTGGAGCTTGCTGTGATCTTTGCAGTACCCTTTGCAACGCCGAATACATTGCCGCCGCTTACTGTTGCAACGGATGTATTGCTTGATGTCCAGGTTACTGTCGGGTTTGTTGCGTTTGAAGGAGAAACTGTTGCTTTAAGTGTTGTTGATTCGCCTTCTCTTACGGAGAGAGACTTTGCGTTGAGTGATACGCTTTCAACATCTACTATGTTGATATCCTCGTTGCCGATAAGCTCTGCTGAGCCGCCGTCGCCGAGGTATTTACCGTTAGGAATTACTCTGCCGGGACCGTTGAGTACATATACTCTTACGTTACCCTTGCTGCCTGCGTTGATTGAAAGTGAACCGCTGCTTACTGTCTTTGTATCGCCTGTTACTGCGTCTACATATGTACCGTTCGGGATACCTGAGAATGTAGCGCTGCCTGAAACTGTGATACAAGCAAAGCTGTCTGTGTTTGAATCAGTGTAACGGCGCTTATAAGCAAGACCGCCGCTTACGCCTTCTGTTGAATACTGACCCTTACGCAGTGCCGGGATAGCCTGGCGGAGTCTGTTAAGACGGATGATATGCTGTGCAAGAGGATGCTGAAGTGTTTCAGCGACCTGACCGCTTGCATTGAATACTGTGAAGTCGCTTGTTACGATATTGCCTTCGATATTGTCACCGTAGTATGCACGGCCTGTTCCTGAAAGCTTCTCTGTTGCGCCCTTATCAATGGGGCAGCCCTTCTTGAATTCGATCTCTGAGCCGTAGTAAATACAGGGAATACCACGGAAGGTGAACATGAGTGAAAGGTTTTCTGCCCATGTTGACTGATCGCCTGCGAAGCGCTGATCCTCGGGTGCATGGTCAGGAGCGTAGTCATGTGAATCAACGTATGTTACATTCCATGTAGCATCGTTATAATACTTATCGCCCTGGAGAGCTATATTGAATGCTCCTCCTGCTTCCTTGAAGTTCCAGTGCATCGGGAAGTCGATTGCACTGAGTCCCGAATACTGGCTGTAATCAGGTGTATGATAGTTGTTGCCATTGAGGAATGCGTTTGTACTTGTAGGCTGTGCGCTGATGTTGTCAGTGTTGTCAAGACATTCCTGGATAGCTGAATTGTAGTTTGTCTCCCAGTCAGCGGGATCGTCGCTCCATGCATAATTTCCTGTGCTCTTCCATGTATAGAACGGAGTTGAGATACAAGGATGCTCACGATACCAGATCGTGCTGTAACGGCAGCAGATCTCACCGAACATGAAGAAATCATAGCCGTTTCTGAGTTCCCTTGTCTTTTCGCTGTTCTTGAGGAGAGCCTGGTTGAATGCCTTGTTAAGTGTAAGGCGGCTGATATGTCTTACTGTATCTACACGGAAGCCGTCAACACCCATGTCGATATATTTGTTGTATGCATCAACAAGGTATTTGTAAACTGTCGGGTTCTCTGTATTCAGGTCAACGCAGTCGCCGGCGATCTGACCGAGTGTACAGGTATAATCATCCCAGTTGAACTGACCATAATGGTGATAAATATTGTTTACATCGTGATTCTGACCGTCTGTGTTCTTCATAAGTGCAAGACGTGCCTTATACTGAGCATCAGGGATAAGATCATCATAATTTGAAGGAAGATCGGAGTTTACCTTTACAAGACAATCAGGTGAGCTGAGGTCGCCCTGCTTTGCGAAGATCGGAAGAAGGTTTGTTTCACCGAAGTTTCCTGTATGGTTATATACAACGTCCTGAATGAGCTTCATTCCCTTTGCGTGAACTGCATCGATAAGATCCTGATATGTAAAATCGTTTGATTCATATCTGGGGTCAACCTTCTTGAAGTTCAGGGCATGATAGCCGTGGTAGTCGTAGCCTGAGCAGTTTTCAACGACCGGTGTGATCCAGATTGCTGTAAAGCCCAGAGCCTTGATGTAGTCAAGCTTCTCTGCAAGACCCTTGAAATCGCCTCGCCATGCAGGGTCATCCGGGTCGTAGCTGTTGGGATATGCGCCTGTTTTCTGGTTTACCTCCCAGCACTGGACATCATTGCTTGTGTCTCCGTTATAGAATCTTGTGGTCATTGCAAAATAAATAGATTCATCACGGAAGTCGCTTCTCGAATTAGCGTAGATAACTCCTCTTTCAGCGTTGCTGAGAACATTGCTTGCAGCATCCGCAGTGGTATTTTCCACAGCGACAGAAGCGGCAGCGTCAACACAGCCCACAGCCATGAAAGCGGAAATTATCACAGCCAGAGTACGTTTAGCGCTCTTTTTGAACTTTGATAATCCGTTCATTGTTGTTTACCAATCCTTTCTGAAATTTGATTTATGCATAGGAAAATATATGTGACATCGCCATACTGTCACTTCTGCATCCGAACATACAGAATTTACATATACAAACCATGCACATAACTTCTTACTATAATTTTAATACAATAAGTATAATTTGTAAAGCAATTTTTTGTAGATTTTGAAGAATTATGATAATTCTGCTGTGAAATAATTTTATAAGTTTTATACTAATCAAATAAATTTTATTTATTTATTTTGACGCATATTTTCTTCACATTGTACATTTTACACATCAAAACCATTCCGAATTTTACAGTAAAAAAAGACAAATAATAAAAAATCAGCTTTTTTACCATATAATATTCCACACGCACCCGATTATTTTATTCCGGCGCCAATACAGCAAAAAGCCCTGCAAAAATATACAGGGCTTTTGTGTATTTTCATCATATCATTTAAGAAAGTTTTAAGGAAACACGAAGCAGGTCAGGACGGCAATGCTGTCAACCTTTGTTTTATGCTTTGCTGCCTTACGTCAGCAAGGAAGCTTCTTTCATGTCTGCTGTAAGGGGACGCCCTCTTTCCCAGGGCGTCCCCTCTTCAAAAACAGTCCACCGGACTGTTTTTGAATTCACCCCCGGCACGAGGGATTCTCACGCCAGGGATTTCGCGCTCCGCAAGCCTTTGAAAAGGCTTGAGCGAAACTTTAAATTTGTGTCAGACGGCTGCTTATTCCTCCCGAGAAAGAGCAGTTGTGACAGCGGTATCCTCAATATCACCGCTGAGCACTGTTTCTGCCGGGGCGGACGGAGCTTCCTCCTCCTGTGCTGCCGGGAGTCTGACCGGAGCTTCCTCACCGTCAAAGCGTATAGCTATGCCGTTGACCTCTACGCCCTCATCAGCTCTGACCATGACATATTTCACACCGTCAATGACCTTTGTGTTTACCATAAAGCTGAACTGAGGATCAATATCTATTTTCACATAGGAATTTTTCAGCTCGAACTGCTTTGGGTTGATGATATTCTGCGGCGGAATAACGGTATTTTCACCGAAGCCGCTGGCAAATTTTTCATCAAAGCCCGTCATTTCCTCGTCATTCGCTCCACAGGTCTTAAGAACTCTTTTTACATCATTTTTATCAAGCATAAGCGGCTCGGGATCCTTGCTTTCCTTATGCTCTGTTATCATATCGGAGATCATGCCGTGAACAGACTGGACAAATTCAAAATTCCTGCTTTCAACAGCAGATTCAGAAACAAGGCTGCGGAAGGTCTCCTTCTGCTCGGCAGCAGGCATCTGTGCTGTTGTTCCGAAAAGAGCCTCTACCGCCTCCGGGTAGCTTTCCTTGGTGCTTTTTGTATAGAAAACAGCGTTATATATATTAGTTTTTCTGTCATCAAAGCAGGGGAACATGAAGCCTATTTCAGGAGCAGCAACAGAGGTCTCAGAGCCGATATTCCTGAGCGTATTGTCAGCTGTGGAAAAGCCCAGGGCAGCTTTTGTTATTTTGATAGGACAAACACTGCATACATAGTATCTGAACATCTCTGTAAAATCGTCAAGGTTTTCGTCATTTTTAGAGTAGGACGGCACATCGTATCTGTCATATGCAAGCAGGATAAGATAATCGCCGTCTGCCTGATAGGAGCTGATGATCTTTTCATAAAGCTCCCTGAGCTTATCCTCATCCTCAAGCTCACTTTCCCTGATATCCGAAAGAAGCTTGTGTTCCTCTCCCTCATTTACCTGATCTGCTGAAAATTCAATATTCATCAGATTTCTGCCGACAGAGCCGGTGATCGGCTTTTTCATCAGCTTCATAAGCCATTCCTTCTGTTCATCGGGCAGTACGGTCACAGGTATCTTAAAAGTAGAAACAATCTCCTTTGTCGAGCTGACATAACAGCCGGTCACGGATGTTATGTTATTTTTATCTGGTCTGAATCTTCTTTTTATCTCAGCAAATTCCTTATCTGTCAATTTAATTACCTCTTTTCAATTATCTGTCATATCCGGCAGAATGACACACAGCCGCATTCATTTCATCATTCCCGATTCCGGACAATAACAATTATAACAGCAAAACCCTTTCCTTTCAAGTAAAAACAGAAACGCTCACTTTGCTCAATGAATAATGAATAAATAATAATTTGTGTACAGCTGTACACTCCCTCAGTCAGCTTCGCTGACAGCTCCCTCGGGGAGGGAGCCATTTTTCAGCATAACAAAGCCGCCCACGCTCACACAGAACTTGCCGCTGCCACGAAAATAAGCGAGCACGCCGCAGGCAGCAGAAGCGCTCACTTCGTTCGCTCAATGAATAATGAATAATGAATAGTGAATAATTTTTGCGGATTTGCTGCTTTGGCGTTCAACCAAAAGTATACAGCGGAACACAAATCTCTGATTCAGCGTAACGAAACTGCTCACGCTCAGGCAATTTACACTGAAACCCTCCGCCCTTCAGCTGCTTGCGTGACTGAATTATGGGTGAACAACTTAAAAACCTGAAATGCATAAAACAACGCATTATCTCTGGGTTTTTCAGAACAATCAATAATGAGTTTCACGGATTCAGGAACAGTAAGAAAGGAAAAGCCTTACAAGATATAAAAAGGCATTAAAATCCATAAAAAAACAGGCATTTCCTGCCTGTAAATCTACATTTTGCTTTCAGAAAAAGCTTTGCTCTTTGTTGAAATCCCTTGAAAAATATGTTATAGTATTATGAAAGCATAATGGTTAAGTATGTTTTGTTGTTTCATGGAGGATGTTATGAAAAAAATAAGACACCAAAGCATAATAAAAAAACACGCCGGTGATATTTTGTCCTGTGAACAGATGGATATTGAAAAAAAATGTATCCAGCACGGCTCTTACAGTGTTTATGACCATTCCCTTTTTGTTACTTCAATGTGTATTACTCTTTCAAAAAAGCTTCATATAAAGGTCAACGAGCGTGCTCTTGTCAGAGGTGCTTTGCTGCATGACTTCTTTCTTTATGACTGGCATGAGCCTACAAAGGCAAACCGTATTCACGGCTTTACCCACCCCGGTATCGCTCTGAGAAATGCTGAAAAGGTCTTTAAGCTCGGTAAAATCGAAAGAAATATGATAAAAAGACATATGTTTCCGCTGACTCCTGTTCCGCCAAGATGCAGAGAAGCTGTTATCCTCTGTCTTGCCGACAAGATCTGCGCAACATATGAAACCGCAGGAGGATTCAGAAAAAGGCTGAAGAAAAAATTCAGGAGGACCGATAAAAATGCCTGATATATCAATGATAGAAACATACTTCTTTTTACTTGTAGTTTACAGTGTCATAGGCTGGTTCTACGAATGTATCGTGGAATCAATACGACAGAAGAAAATCGTTAACAGAGGCTTTCTCAACGGTCCTTACTGCCCCATCTACGGCTTCGGTGCTCTGCTTGATGTTCTTGTACTCGGCTGGTGCAAGGAGCCTGTAATGCTTTTTATCCTTTCCGCCGTCCTTACCTGCACGCTTGAATATATTACCTCGGTCGTTATGGAAAAGCTGTTCAATGCAAGATGGTGGGATTACTACGATTTCAAATTCAATCTCAACGGCAGAGTATGCCTCCTGGGTGCACTTGCCTTCGGCACATTGTCTATCCTTCTTGTGAATTTTATACATCCGTTCTTCCTTTGGGTCACAGGTATGATACAGCCGACTGTTTTCCATGTTATCTGCCTTATGATGTTCCTGCTTGTCGTTATGGATATCGTTATAACAGTAGCAGGCTTTTCAAGCTTCGACGGCAAGCTCAAGGAGCTTTCCATCAATATCAATAATATCAAAAATAACCTTGACGTCAAGGTAAATTCCTCGAATACGGTCGAAAAGCTTACAGCTGCATATTCAAAATTTACCCAGAGCCTGAATTCACAGCAGATCAGACTGCTTAAATCCTTTCCAAAACTGCGCTCCATCAAGTACGGCAGCGTTTCAGAGGAGATCAAGAAATTTATTTTCAGAAAAAAGAATAAATAACCGCTGCTGCCGCTGAAAACTGCGGCAGCCTTTATTTTGTCCGCTCGTACCTTTTTCTGAGGGTCCTGAGGGCTTTTTTCTCTATCCGTGATACATATGATCTTGAAATATCAAGAAGCCCGGCAACCTCACGCTGAGTCAGGGCTTTTTTTCCGTCAAGACCATAACGCAGCTGTATTATCTGCTTTTCTCTTCCGGACAGCACTTCGTCAATGTATTCCCTGAGATGCTCGCTTTTCATTTTGATATCAAGATCCTCTACAAGTGTGTCGTCCGAAGCCATTATGTCAAGCAACGTCAGCGCATTTCCGTCACTGTCGGAATCTATTTCTTCATTGATCGAGATATCCTTTGCACTTTTCTTTGCACTGCGGAAATACATCAGTATCTCATTATCAATACACCTTGAAGCATATCCGGACAGGCGTATGCCTTTTTCAGGCCGGAAGGTCCTTATCGCCTTGATGAGTCCGATGGTCCCGATGGAAACAAGGTCGTCCGGGTCTGCTCCTGTTGCATAATATTTTTTTACAATATGTGCAACAAGCCGCAGATTATGCTCTACAAGCTTATCGCCGGCATCGCTGTCACCGTCTATGAATCTGCGGATACATTCGCTTTCCTCCTTTTCCGGAAGAGGCTTCGGAAATTGTCCCGGCCCTGTGACATGAAGTATGAACAGAAAGGATATCCTTCCGATCAGCTCCGACAAAATATCAAGCATTAATATCACCTCCGTACAGCTTATGCGGTAATTTTAAGAAAAATTAAAATTTTTTAAAAATATGCTTGACTTTTATCAAATCATGCTTTATAATAGTATTCGTTCCTGAGAAAAACTGAATATGCGGATGTAGCTCATCTGGTAGAGCGCAACCTTGCCAAGGTTGAGGTAGCGAGTTCGAGCCTCGTCATCCGCTCCAAAGCGAAAATCCTGACACGAAAGTGGCAGGATTTTGCTTTGTATTATTCATTTTTAAGTTTTCAGTCTTAAGTCTTCAGTAAGAGCCTTCGGCTAAATTAATACTGAAAACTTAAGACTTAAAAATTAATAATAATTGTGTACCCAAGTTTATTAGCAAAAACGCAGGTATTATTAGTGATACCTGAATCCGTGAAATTGAATTAAATCGTTTTTTTAACCTTCCAGTTTTTTATTTCAGCCAGGCGTCAGGCGTGTGCAGCACGCCTGACGCCGTCCCTTGAAGTCTCCCCCTTCCCTTTGGGAAGGGGGACGGGGGGATGGGCGGGAGAAGTTGCACCTTATGGGTGAACAGCTTAAAAACCTGAAATGCATAAAAAATGCATTATCTCTGGGTTTTTCAGAACAATCAATACTGAGTTTCACGGATTCATGTGACAATAATTGCAGGAGTTCGAGTCCGACAAGGGCTGGCGAAAAATATCTTTTTCGTACTCTATTTACAGAAATGTTCCGTCACAATGTGCCGGGACTTGTTTTATGTCAGCGTTTCCGTAAGATGTTTTTTCAAATCCATTATTACAGTATAGTATCATAAACCCTATCAGGGTCAATAATAAATGTATAGCCGGCGTGCCGCCGGGGTCACAATGCGCTATCGCTCCGCTTACGCTGCAGGCGGGCGGGAAATACAAATCCCCGGATATATAACCGGAGAAATAAACGAAAACTATTCAAGCGGGAAGTCTGAGTTATTCATCGGATATTCACAGCGAGCGTTTCCGATTGGTCGGAATATGCAATTTTTACATGGTTTAATGACTATTTATCATAATAATGCAGAAATTTTAAATTAACTCTTTATTTTTGCTGAAATAAAGAATATAATGTGATATGTAGAGTTATAAGGTATATTCATAGGAGTATCCCTTTTTTCTTTGATATTAATTAATGATTGGGAGTGCTTTGTGTGGTAACAAATTATGAACACCTGCTTGATAATGTAAGGAGGATCCATTTTGTGGGCATAGGCGGATCAGGTATGTGCCCTCTTGCCGAAATACTCCATAATGAAGGCTTTGAAATAACCGGCTCCGATGTGGCTGAATCAGATACTCTTGAACGTATCCGTTCCTATGGCATCCCTGTTACAATGGGTCATGTGCCCGAAAGTGTCCTGGGCGCTGATCTTGTTGTTTATACCGCAGCTGTAAAGCTTGATAATCCTGAGCTTGTTTCCGCTAAGGAAAATAATATCCCTGCTGTTGAGCGCTGTATCATGCTCGGCGCAGTTGTTGAGAAATTCAAAAAATCTGTGGCTGTCTGCGGAACTCACGGTAAAACCACTACCACATCAATGCTCACTCAGATATTTACAATGGCTGACTTCGATCCTACTGCTATCATCGGCGCAAAGCTCCCCTTTATCGGCGGAAACAGCCGTGTGGGTAAATCCGATATCATCGTCTGTGAGGCCTGCGAATATGTGGACACCTTCCTTCATATGTGGCCCGCTGTCAGCGTGATACTTAATGTCGATGAGGATCATCTTGATTACTTCGGAACCCTCGACAGAATCAAGCAGTCCTTTACAAAATTTGCCGATCAGACCTCCTCTGTCCTTGTGGTAAACGGTGACGACGCCAATACTATGGAATGTGTAAAGGGTATGGAGGATAAAGGCAAAAGTATCGTTACCTTCGGCTTCGGCGAAAACAACGATTTCCGTGCGGAGATCACCGCTTTTGACGTCTGTCATACCTTTGATATTATCCATAAGGGTGAAAGGCTTGCATCAGTCTGCCTTTCCGTTCCCGGCAAATTCAATGTTATGAATGCTCTGGCTGCCGCTGCTGCTGCTATTACCCTGGGTGTTGATCCGGAAAAGGCAGCAAAGGCTCTCGGAAGCTTCAGAGGCGCTCACAGAAGATTTGAGATCCTCGGCAAACCCCGTGGAATCACTGTCGCTGATGACTTTGCTCATCATCCCACTGAGCTTCGTGCAACGCTTTCTACTGCAATGAGCATGGGATTTAAAAATGTATGGGCGATCTTCCAGCCTCATACCTATTCAAGAACATATACCTTCCTTAATGAATTTGCGGATGTACTGTCTCTTGCAGACCATTGCATCCTTTCAGAAATACTCCCTGTAAGAGAAACAAACACTTACAATATCTATGCAAAGGATCTTGCGGACAAGATCGACGGCTGTGTATGGTTCAAGACCTTTGAGGAAATTACTGATTACGTTACAAGAAAAGCCGGTCCGGATGATCTTATTATTACTATCGGCGGCGGTAATGTTTATATGTGCGCCAATATGATAATGAACAGGCTTTCAAGATGAGAAGTATTCAGGCAATAAAATAATTCAGAGATCCCGGCTTTTTTATGGCTGCTGACATTCAAGCTTTCCTTGCAGGGAGCATTGCGTCAGTAAAATCAAAGCTCCCCGATAAAAGCAGAGCTTCACATGAGAATTCCGGAGCATAAAAATAAAGGCAGTGATTGTAAATTGGACAAAAGACTCAGACTTTATGGTTTCAATAACCTTACAAAAACCTTGAGCTTCAATATATATGACGTATGCTACGCAAAAACAGAGCGTGAACAGAAGGATTATATCGCTTATATAGATGAACAGTATAATTCGGAGCGTCTTACAAATATCCTTTGTCAGGTCACGGAAATGATAGGTGCGTCTGTGCTTAATATCTCAAAGCAGGATTATGACCCTCAGGGTGCAAGTGTAACACTGCTTATTTCTGAAAAAGGTCTGCCTGAAAAGGTGGATCCGTCATGCAATGCCGGAAGCTGGCTTATAGCTCAGAAAAAGGAATCTGTGGCTGCACATCTGGACAAAAGCCATGTTACTGTGCATACCTATCCTGAATATCATCCGGGCAATGCTATCGCAACCTTCAGGGTGGATATAGATGTCTCTACCTGCGGAACTATCTCCCCTCTCAATACCCTTGATCTTCTGATAGACAGCTTTGATTCTGATATCATTACCATCGACTACCGTGTAAGAGGCTTCACAAGAAATCAGGACGGCAAAAAGCTTTTCATGGATCACAAGATTACCTCTATCCAGGATTATATCAAGGACGAAACACTCAGAAGATATGATACTGTCGATATCAATGTATATCAGGCTAATATTTTCCATACACAGATGCTGATAAAGGAGCTTGAGCTTCAGAATTATCTTTTCAAGACAGATGTATATGAGATTTCCCCCAAGGAAAGACTCGCTATCTCAAACAGCCTGAGAAGAGAAATGATAGAAATTTTCAGCGGTACCAATGTTTACAATGAGGACTGATAAATGAAGCTTGACCAGAGTCGTGCGCCTATCTATGAGGCGATCACAGAATACAGAGAAAACAGAATAGTTTCCTTCGACGTTCCCGGACACAAACAGGGCAAGGGAAATCCGGAGCTTACAAGCCTTCTCGGCAGGCAGTGCATGAGCATTGATGTAAACTCTATGAAGCCCCTTGATAATCTATGCCATCCGGTGAGCGTCATTAAAGAAGCAGAGGAGCTTATGGCGGATGCGTTCGGAGCTGCTCATGCTTTTTTTATGGTAAACGGAACCTCAAGCGCTGTGCAGGCAATGGTAATGAGCGTGTGCGGCCGTGGGGATAAGATCATAATGCCGAGAAATGTACACCGCAGCAGTATCAATGCACTGATTGTATGCGGTGCTGTTCCGGTTTATGTAAATCCCGGAGTCAACAAGCGTCTCGGCATACCGCTGGGAATGTCCGTTGATTCCATCAGAAGGGCTATAGAAGAAAACCCCGACGCAAAGGCTATTATCGTCAACAATCCCACCTATTACGGCGTTTGCTCGAATCTGCGTGAAATAGTCAAGCTGGCTCATTCGGCAGGCATGAAGGTTCTTGTTGACGAGGCGCATGGTACGCACTTTTATTTCGGTGATTATATGCCGCTTTCCGCAATGAGTGTGGGGGCTGATATGGCGGCTGTAAGTATGCACAAAACCGGAGGCTCTCTGACGCAAAGCTCGGTGCTTCTTCTGGGACCTGATGTGAACCCCGGATATGTCCGTCAGGTAATAAATCTGACCCAGACGACAAGCGCTTCATATCTTCTGCTCACCTCTCTTGATATTTCAAGAAAAAACCTTGCACTCAACGGCAAAGCTATTTTTGAAAAGGTCACGACCCTTGCTTCATACGGAAAGCGTGAAATAAACCGTATCGGCGGCTTCTATGCTTTTTCAAGGGAGCTTGTCAACGGTGACGATATTTTTGATTTTGACCCCACAAAGCTTTCTGTTCACACAAGGGATGTAGGACTTGCTGGAATTGAAGTATATGATATTCTTCGTGACAGATTCGATATTCAGATCGAATTCGGTGACATCGGGAATATACTTGCTATAATTTCAGTAGGTGATTCAATGCTCAATATTGAGCGTCTGATCTCTGCTATGTCTGAGATAAAAAGGCTTTACACCCGTGACCCTGCCGGTATGCTCGATCACGAATACATTGAGCCTCATGTTGTATGTTCTCCCCAGGAGGCATTCTATTCAGCAAAAACACAGCTTCCCCTTGATGATACCCTCGGCAGGGTATGTGCGGAATTTGTGATGTGCTATCCGCCGGGAATACCCATTCTTGCGCCCGGTGAGCTTATCACTGCTGATGCACTTGAATATATAAAATATGCAAAGATCAAGGGCTGCAATCTTCTCGGTGCTGAGGATATGAATACTGAGAAAATTAATGTTATGAATATTTCCTGAATCCGTGAAACTCATTATTGATTGTTCTGAAAAACCCAGAGATAATGCGTTGTTTTATGCATTTCAGGTTTTTAAGTTGTTCACCCATA